>VXPE01000122.1:0-14655 GCA_009839745.1 Candidatus Poribacteria bacterium | reverse complement strand
TTTTTTTAACCATGTGCTTCTGGACGGCGTTTCCGTTGTCAACGCCGATCTAAAATTGTTAAAAATTCTGTTTCAGATTATGAAGGGTCTGTTAACAATTGGAATACTGCAAGGACAACGGACGTAGCAGCTCAGATTTAATAGTTAAAAAAACAATATATCGGTGATTGAAAGTGCCATCAGGACCAGGCTAATCATGCCGTTCAGTGTGAAAAAAGCGAGGTTAACACGAGACAGATCCGTCGGTTTAACAATAGTGTGCTCATAGATAAAGATAAGCACCACAATCCCGACACCGATGTAATAAAAGAGCCCTAATTCAACAAGAAGTGGAAGTCCGAGGAGTAACAATACCGCGATGACGTGTAAAGCGGACGAGAACCATAACGACCACCGAATCCCAATTTTCGCCGGAATCGAGTGCAATCCGTGCTTCCTATCGAAATTAACATCTTGACACGCATAGATAATGTCAAATCCGGCTGTCCAGAGGAGCACCACGAGACAGAGAATTATGGGGGGCAGCGCAAAACTGCCTTGGATCGCAATCCACGCGCCCACAGGTGAAATAGAGAGGGAAAGTCCGAGCCAGAAATGTGAGAGCGCAGTGAAACGCTTCGTATAGGAGTACCCCATAACGACAGCAATTGCAACAGGCGACAGTGCGAAGGCGAGTGGATTCAGTTGCCACGCCGCAAAAACCAACAGTCCCGCCGACGCAATTGTGAAACCCCACACAGTGCTCTTCGTGATTAAACCCGCAGGAAGCGCACGCATAGCGGTGCGTGGATTCTTCGCATCCAACTCGGCATCGGCGAGTCGGTTAAATGCCATCGCGCAGCTACGCGCCCCCACCATCGCCACGAGAATCCAGCCAAATTTTGCCAGCGCAGGCAACCCGTCTGCAGCAATAAAGGCACTCATGACCGCAAACGGAAGCGCGAAGATCGTGTGTTCAAATTTAATCATCTCCAAGATGATCTTGAGTTTCCGCATTTTTTTAGTTATGGGAATATAAGCAATATTAAGAAATAAATTCCCATTTTCCCGGAGGCCGCGAACCCGTAGGGGCGGGGTTTCCCCGCCCGTTCCCAATGGATAATGTGCCTATTTAATATTCAAAATTGCTTAGTCATCGTTCCACGATGATTTTGGGTTAATCCTGATCGAGATCGGGAGTTGTAAAGTGTGCTAAAATTTCAAAGTTGTAAAGTTGTTAGAAACGATAGAACTCTCTTACAACTTCCTAACTCCTCAACTTGCAAACTTCCAACGAATCACTTAGAACGGTAATAGATTGCCTGCTGCGTCAAACGCAAGCGGTTTCGTCTCGCCGATAACCTCTAACCTTGAGTGCAGTTTCGCGTCTTCAAGCAGCACTTCAGAGATGTCGAGTTCCGTTAATCTCAGGGTGCTCTCAATACGGATAACCCGTGCGTCCTCCGGCTCCGTGAGACCAATGGTGTCGAGTGCCACTTCAATCGCCTCCCGATCCGTGTCGTAGTAGAACGGGATTTTCGATTTCTGCGGTCCAAGTGCTGTGATACCGTTCATATAAGTAGAATGTCGGTCAATCTTATCCACGAGGCGGGTCGTTGTGAAGTCAGCGAGTCCGATACCGGTGGCATTGCCATCGCTCTCTTCGGTGAGGTCTCGGACAAATATTCGGAGAATCGCCGGTTTTGCGGGTTCCGGCTCAAAGTTCTGCATCATTCTGCCGATGACGTTTGTATCCATACCCGTGCCGCTCATGTTTTTACCTGTCCAATCCACGATGAGCAGATCCAGATCGTCGAACGGGAGTCGTCCCATCAGCGATTTCGCCTCAACAAGCAGTTCACGTTCGGTTTGAAGGAGTTGTGCGGCGGGCATCGCGACCGCTTTCGCAGTATCTTCGTGTGCGTTCTCAATCAAACCGATACCGAAAGCGATCTTGCCGCTATCGAGGATGAAACCCCCCACAGCAGTGATAACGTGCTCAAAGCCGTACTGAAAAAATGCGCGGTGGTAGAAGTTTGCTCCCTGTTGTTTGCCGAGTCCGATAACCATCATCTTCATCAAGCCGCTCTCGATGGATCCGTTGAAATCTGTGTGCGCCTTAATGCGATTGAGCGGGATAACGTGATCCGCCTCAGCGGCATACCGATCAAAAAAAACGGGCAAACCATCTGCTGTCTTTCCGAGTTCCACGACTTCCATTGTCGCTTTCACCGGTGCCCCGACGGTTTCTTCGGTGATACCGTAATGCTCCAGCACACTCCGCTGTCCTTCCGGAGTTGCACCACCGTGGCTTCCCATTGCTGGAACGACAAAGGGGTGCGCACCGAGTGTTTTGAGATAATCAGCAGTCGCCTTGACTGCAGTCGCGACATTCGCAACACCGCGGCTCCCCGCGGTAATAGCGACAGTCTCGCCGGGTTTAATAATAGCAGCTGCGTTAATCCGCGCCAGTTCCGCGTGGATCGCTGCGGGGAGATCGGTGAGAACGGGTGCCTCAAACCGCTGTTGGATCCGTGTCATTTTTGGAAGTGCCATATATTTCTGTCCTTTATGTTTTCACCTATCGGTGAACTTTATCGGCAATTCTATCAGAAACGGGGTAGGGATGCAAGGAAAATATAGTGTAGCCATCAGCAGTAGGTAGTTAGCCACACACGGTAGGGTCTTTCACCCAACCGCTTCAAAACGATTTCAAACGATCCTGCCGCTCTTCCCAATCCGGAAGATACGCAGACATGAAATTCTTAAACAACTTACCGTGATTCGGGACAAGCAAATGCACCAATTCATGAACAATCACGTATTCCGTCAACGCCTCCGGCAAATTGAGTAGGTCGATGTTGAGCGTCAATCGTCCCTTCATTGATATAGATGCCCATTTCCGCTCCATCTGACGGAGATGAATCTCCCGCACCTTCACACCGATACGGTCTGCCCACTGCCCTACTGTCCCTTTCAAATCCTCTCTACTGGCGTTCATACGCGCTCCAACCGCAATAATTTATTTGTTGTTTCAATGAGTTCTTTTGTGCCAACGGTAGGTCTTAACGTTTTATAGAGCATTGCCCTCAACTCTTTTTCTTCTTGCTCATTCCACTGATAATCGGAAAATTGCGCGAACACTTGATCAACGGCTCGCGCCTGATCTGGATTAACATCTTCTATAACATTTTTGAGAACCGTATAGACTGCGAAGGTATTCTCATCCATGCCGAGGCGTTCGCTTTCTCTTGCGGCAAGTGAGCATTCCTCTGCTAACCGCCGGAACTCAGCCAATATATCTTGTGTTGCAACCTGACGGCTTTCATAAGACTCTGTGACTGCTTCTGCGCGTTCCCCAATAGAAATCAGAAACGGTTTGGAGCTACCTTCATTTGCCACCGTCCTATGCAGTGCTTTCTGTAAATTCAGTACCTTGACTGTATCGGATATATCGCTCTGATCCATTTGCTGCAAGGTATCCGTGCCTAATTCATAAACGGCATCTGGTAAATCAAACAGATGGCTCTCCGTATGCGTTTGTAAGAGTTCTCGCGTCTTGGCAGTCAATTCCTTATCAACGTAAGTCCGATCGGAATATGCATTACGAATCAATCCATAGAGGGTTGCTAATGCCTGATAATCCGCTATAAACGGACGTAAAAAGACATCCGGTGAAAGTATGTCATACAGATTTTGCAACCCTTTGAAGAGCTTGAAGAAAGCCTCTCGATCGTCTTTGTCCTCAAAATGCTCAATAGCTCGTTCTTTCGCCTTGTCATCCCAACCAGTGGTAAGAGGTAAATACACCGCTGCGTCTTCACGCATTCGTTTGGCGAAATCGTTTTTGAGGACATCAATATTCCGAATCACGCTTGTTACTTCATCGGAATGGAAGGCGAGTGCCTTTTCGAGGTTTTCAAAGATGCCGACAAAATCTAATACGAAACCAGCAGGCTTCACCAAACCATCTTCGTCCTCATAAGGGCGGTTGACCCGCGCGATCGCCTGCAACAGCACATGATCACGCATCGGCTTATCGAGATACATACAATAGAGAATCGGGGCATCGAAACCGGTCAATAACTTCTGGGTTACAATCAAAATCTTCGGCTGTTCATTCTTGTCAATGAATTTTTTGCGAATGTCCTTTTCCTCGTCTGAGGCGCGGTGATACGTTTTCATAAATGCAGCGTCTTGATTGTTTTCAGAATAGACCACTTCTGAATACTCCGGCGATAGATGTTTATCCAATGCCTGCTTATACAACGCACACGCCTCACGGTCCACAGCCACCAGAAACGCCTTGAAGCCCATCGGCTCTACAGTGTCTTGGAAGTGTTTGGCGACATATTCAGTGATGCCATCTACCCGCTCAGGTGCTTTCATCATCTGCTTCAACTGAACAGCGCGGTCAAGGATAGCGTTGAGTTCCTCCAGATCGCTCATTCCTTCCGTTACGACGAGGTTTAGAAATTCCCGTTCCAACATCTCTCGGTCAACCCGCAAATCGGAGGAGGCAAGGGCGTAATTCAACGGCACAGTGGTGCCATCTTCAATGGATTCCACGATTGCGTATTTATCAAGATAGCCCTGTTCGTCGTCTACACCGAACACCTTAAAAGTTCCTTCGCCTTTGGAAACCCTGTCAATTGGCGTGCCGGTAAAACCGATATAGGTCGCATTCGGAAGAGTTGCCATCAAATAGTTTCCGAAATCGCCACCGGTTGTCCGGTGCGCCTCGTCAATCAACACGACGACGCTCTCACGCATGTTAAGGTTCGCAGGTCTCTTGTCGAACTTATGAATCATGGACACGACCAAGCCGCGATAATCGGAGGATAGAATTTCTTCCAAGTCGTCCTTGCTCTGTGCGACCTCAAGCGTGGTAATGCCGTAACCGGTGATGTTTCTAAAAAGTTGGCTCTCCAGTTCATTCCGATCAACGACCATCAACACCGTTGGCTTTTCCGCCTGCTGCTCGCCGCGTAGGAGACGGGCAGCAATCGTAATCATGGTCAGGGTTTTACCACTGCCTTGTGTGTGCCAGACAAGCCCGCGCCGTTTGTTTGGATCGTGAACCCGTTCAATCACCTTCTCCACTGCCCGCGTCTGGTGCTGACGCAACACAATTTTGGTGAGTTGATCGTCTTTGCTGTGGAAAATAATGGATTGCTGTAATACTTTGAGGATACGATTGCGGTCGAAAAAGGTTTTGATCTTCTGTTCGTAGTTGGTGGGTTCGTCGGTTTTCCAGTTGAACAGATTTTTGCGGCTGGTGTTCCACGTCACGCAGTAGAAGAAGTCAAGGAGTTGTGTGACACCGAAGAGTTGTGCAGTGGTGAACATCTCTGGGGTTTCGCTGTGGTAGTGGCGGATTTGCTCAACACCGAGTGCCAATCCGTCCGGTTTGCTAGCGTTCTTTGCTTCCACTATTGCCACGGGAATCCCGTTAATCAGGAATACTACATCGGCGCGATTGCGTTGGGCTGCGTTTTGCTGTTCCCATTCATCGGTAACATGAAACAGATTATTATCGGGGTTTTCAAAGTCGATTAGGGTGACATTGCGCTCTCGGTTCTCACTGGCAACAAAAGTTGATCTTTCACCACGTATCCATAAAAGTGCTTCCTGATTTCCTTCAAGCGTCGCATTGAGCAAACCGAGTTGCCGTATAACGTCATCGCAGTTGGAATCGTCTACGATACCCTTATTGAGTTTCAAGAGTTGTGCTTTCAGGACATCAAGAAAGTAAAGCGCGGCAGTATTGCCACCACGCATCTGCATCGCTTCTGACGAAGAAACAGGCTGCCAACCGATTTCATCGGCGTATTTGAGCATCGGTACTTGGACGGCGGAGCGTTCAGACATAATGTCACAGAATTTTAGTCAGGAAATGTTATACGTGTGTAGAGGTAATATCGGTTTTTAGGCAGAGGCGTTCACCCGGTAGCGGTAGCAGGTCCTTGTCAATCTGATTGGGCTGGATGACTTCTAACGATGGGGCTGTTGGATCATCATGTGGAATTCTTATCTGGAATAGGATGTCATTTTCAGCTTTGGTGAACGCATTACGAAGGTCTATTCCACCAGAGCGGATAAGATTAAAACGTTCATTAGAAATTCCAACACGAAGCCATGTTTTATCTTGATCGTTTCCACCAACAGTAACAAGGTAAAGATGACCTGCAGAGTCTTTACATGAAAAGAGAGCAGGATCGTCGTTATGTACATAGTTTTCTACGACTTTGTGTATGCCAAGGTATGGAATATCATACTGAGCAGGGATGTTTAAAGACGGTTGCGGAACATCGTCACCGTCTTCTTGTAATCCTTCAATATGAAATGCGATAGCTTCTTGGATTAATGTTTGGGTTTCTTTTAACGTCTCACCTACGGTGATGCAACCGGGGAGATCTGGCACATAAGCACCGTAACTGTTATCACCCTTTTCATATATAACGACGTATTCCATTCGTTTATCCTTCATGACTTGAGTCCCGCTTGTTTCAGAACACTGTTGCGTGTGCCTTTTGGAACATCTTTGCTCATTTTGCCAGGAACCGTTACTTTGCCCTTTTTTGTTGGATGTTTAAATTGCCGATGACTGCCTTCTGTCTTGATATGATACCACCCATCATCTTCGATCAGTTTTATGAGTTCTCTTACCTTCATAGGATTTCCGCACGCTACCCTTTTGTAGCACAAACTTTTAGTTTGTGTCAGCAGACCGCCTGCGTTTTTTCGAGTGTCCTCATCTCATAGAGCATCCTACGGTCAAAACTGTGTAAGCCCTCAAATTATAGCATTTTATACGCAAAATCTCAACGGGTGTGTAAATATTTTGCCAATTGTCTGAATCGCTAATTATCACAGATGATACGGATTTCGCTGATTTTGGGAAGGCAAGTTGTCACTTCAAGGCATCAATCAGCGTCACAGCAGACCGCTGCCCGGTCATCAGTTCATCAAGCATAGCGTGGAACAGTTCGTCCAAGTGTTGTGCTTCTCGTTCAAGGGTTGCTATTTTTTTATCAATCGCTTGAAAAACGGCAGCGATGGCACGTTGTTCAGGTCGTGGTGGAAGTGCAAGGGTAAATTTTCCCAAAGAGTCCCACGACGTCCTTGGGTGGCTTATACCTGTTGATGTTGCTACAGCATGATTCAGGAACACTTCGGTATGCAGGAGATAGACTAAAAACCTTGGGCATGTTTTTGGGTTTGCAGTGAATACAAGAATATCGGTTGAGCAAATTCCCTCCATTTCAGCAATAAATGCTTTATCCAAATAAGCCCGCAATTTACCATACAAAACATCATCAGGATAAAAACGATTTTTCGCACTTTTCATCGCTGAAGCATCTCCCCAACGTTTCAGGATGCTCTCTCCCGAATCAATATGCTCAAGTCCCACAAAGTTTAGGTTCTGATTATCTTCAGGTTTTACATTTTCACGCCTTAAATCCGCTATCTCTTTGAGTCGAACAACCTCCCAACTCTCAGGAATCTTGCCGATTTCCGTTTGCTTGCGGGGTTCATCCTTCGTGCCGTGTGAAAAGAGGAAATCCATCAACGCTGCTTTGCGTTCGTGTTCTAAGGCAATCTCGCGTTGCCGGGTGAACTTTGCCTCTTGGATTGTTTGTAGGACGTGGGCAATGGCACGTTGTTCGGAAAGTGGAGGCAGAGGAATTGTGGTGTTTTTTACTGTTGTAGCAGTAATGGCAGGAAGCGGACCCGGATTTGATAGATCACCCAAATCAATGAATTCAAACCAATACAACAAATAATAAGGAATACATAAATCATAATCCCGAATCGTTACCCCCATCACGTTGTTGTCCACCAAACTTTTGAGAGATAGCATCCGTTTTTTGTTAGTATGAACAGCAGCACCCACTTTTGGAAAAATTACGGTATCTTTTGAAAATAATTTTGCCTTGAGCGTTTTAACTGTGTCCTCTTCTACCCAATTATTTGATGCATGCATTGAAGTTTCATTACCTGTTAGATTCATGTCCGAGACTTTGTAAAAAGGATATTTTCCTTCAATATTTCCTTGATACTTTATAGGAAACGCCGATCCGGCACGCACGTCAGCAATTTCCTCTAATCGAATGGTTTTCCAATGTTCTCGAAAATTCATTTCATGCATTACGAGTCCCCTGATACTTCTTGAATGTCGCGATATGTCTTAACTTCCTGAAAATTTTCATACGGATCATCAGGATTTTCAGATACTAAACGTCGGTTTCCCCAGATTACCCAAATTAGTTCTGCACCTATCTTTGCTAAATAGTGTTCCAATAAATCTTCTCGTAGGTATGTAAAATCTTGCTTGTCTTTCCATGCCTCGCCATAGCAAAAAGTTATTGACGCATGCTTGCCATCCTTTTCAAACAGATCAAAACTCTGGGGATGACCATATAGACTAAAGGTTTCTGCAATCTGCCGAATTGGAACTGTTACACTTCGTCCGGGAACAGCTACACTACTGGAATCCGACCAGTGGTTTTTCCTTACGGGAACTAACATCTCAAATGTTTGAAATTCTGGTTGTTCAACATCGACCGTTTCCGTTGTCAATTCAAGGCCTTGCTTGTGCAGTTGTGCTTCAATCGTTTGCCAATTTCTTGTTTCAATTAGATTCGTAATACTGTTTGTACCATAGAATCCTAATAATTTGGCAAAAGGATCTTCTGGTTCAATCAGATCTACGATACTATCCCAAAATGATTGCAATTCTTTGTTGGATGCAGGTTCACCATCGCGTAGAATAACTTGCTGCTCTTCAGGAACTAAAACCGTATCTATCTTTAATGGCACTTCCTTCCAAATGTTCTCTTGGTATGTATCACACCACGGTATCTCTCCTGCGTATGTGTAACCGTCCTCTGGACAGTACGGTACGGTACTCCTATCTATTTTCTCCTGCTTCTTCAAAATCTCAACAATTTCCTCGACCTCTTCGGATTTTACAATTAACCCTTGCAAAAAGGAAAACATATCACGATTGACTTGATTGTCTTTCTGACTCAGGAATCCATTCAACAGAATCCATGTCCCTTTTTCACCACAAGGGCCATCTATTTTTAAATACGATGTCAAATCTGGATGTGGGGTCTTGGATACCCACTGTTCCACAGATACTTCTCGATCTCCTAGGAAATCCTTCGTGACCAAGTTATGCTTCCGTTCCTCTATAGGGAAGCTCGGATCAATATCAGCGTTTAAAACACGCACATCGTCATAATAATCTGGAAGCAGATCCTTATCTCGTCGAAACCCGGCAAGTTCATAAAACGCTATCCACGAGTATTTTTTGCCGTACCTATCTATTTTACGTCCATCTGCTGATCGACCATATCTCTCATTTTCCTGGTGAAGCCGTTTGTCAATTGTTCCAAAACTGTTCAGTGAATATCCTAAATCATATATTCTCCAGAAAATATTTGCTCTCACACGCTTATATTCATGGTTTTCATAATCATAGTTGCCTCTATCCTTTACTAAACATCCCAGGGTATAATTCTCAAAATCCATCTGCAATGGGGCGGGACCTTTTTCATATTCACCTTTATTTTTATTTTCGCTTTCGCCCCATTCCCGAATTCCGCCGTTTGCAAACGGTGGAGAAATACGTTCGCGTTCATTACCTGTTAATAAGTCTGGGTGGTGTATTAAAGCAATATCAATTGTTCGCCTTGCATAATCCCGTGCTAAGATGTGCGTAGTTGAATGAGGAGCATCAGGCTTGAACATAGCTTCATACAATTGTTTCCCATACGAAGGTAATACCTCAGTTACAAAACTGGTATCCTCAAAATCGTTTTGTCGTGCCATTGCGATGCCGTAAGTTGCAGCTAACATACGTTCAGAAATATAAGGATCGTTAATTGTGAAAGACTGCATGACTAAAGCAAAAAATTCTTGAGGGAAACGTCGTCCGTACCAGTAAAGGGCTCGTGTCGCTTGATCGCGCAGAGGTCGCACAGTTGATGTAAGTATCCACATTATGTATTCTGCAAAAAGATATAAGTGCTCTTCTGATAAGTCTTGAGCATCTCGGCAAGTTTCCTCAAAGCGTGTCACTATCTCTTCAAGACTATAACGGTTATGTCGGACATATTCTGTCCAACTCAGGTCTCGTTCCGACATAGACAATGCCGAGAGTCGTTTTGACCAGAATGAAGCATTGAACGGATGATTGGGATGTCCAACGGTAGTTTCTGCTAACTTAAAAAAGAAATCGCGATTCTTCTGATATTGGTCAAAGAGATGAGTAACTAGATTGATACAATCTTGATTGATATATTTTGGGGAAATTTCAAATAAAGCACGTATTGATAAACCGAATGCCTTTTTATTATCCGGGAACTCGTGCAGAAAATGTCCTGTTTCGGCTGGTACAAGCGCAGCCAGACACCTGCTGATGTCTTCGTGCATCGGATGTAAAATTTGATGGTCTTTGCCAAATAGAACTGCTGTCGCCTTCTCACTATTTAAGAATCCATGCACATCTTCAGTTTGTTCAACCAAGTATTTTGCAATCAAATAACCGCCGAATAGGTCATAGGTAAAATGCATCACTTCACCAACACCTGTCCAATCTCGATAAACTAACAATCCTTCACTTTCTATGGCATGTGTTTTTGATGATTGCCAGTCCAAATGTTCACGGGATTGACCGTCCACAATCTGTATCAATTTTTCAAAAGGGATCTCGCGCCTTCTATGTTGCCATAAGTATTCTGCCATTTTCTTCAATGTGGGCTGTATTATGGGCGTTTTTGGGTGAAGTCTAAGACGATCGCAAACTGCGCGGTTACATTGATTCAAGTACTCGTCAAAAACTTCAAATAGCGTTTGCTCGCCAACATAAACTTGCACCTCAGTTTTGCGCTCACGATTTTTCGTTTCACAGAAAATCTTGAGGTAGATGGGATGTTCAAATTGTGCTAATGGTGCCCCCGTAAGATCAGCTTTAATCTTGTACGCGTTGAAGTACTTTTCAACTGCAGGCTTCACCTCCTCGTATCGATCAAAACCGTAAGCATAAACCAAATTTAGTGAATCCTTATCTTTCCAAATTATCTTACCTGGGATGATGTCTTCTCTTGCACTGACCTCTTTCCAAATAGGCTCTTTATAACTCTTGCGGCATGTTGTAATTAATACAAGGTTCTTTATCTCTATGATCTCCTGAACGAGTCCTTTTAGTCCAAATTCCCATACCTTTGAAAAAGTGCCATTATGGACGGATTCATTAAGCCCATCAATTATCAACGGAATACGGGTATGGTATGCTTCGGCAGCCGCTGATAGTGCTTGCAAAAAGTTGTGCCAACTATAGGATGGTGAAATGTCAAGAATATTCCGTAACTGTGTTTCAATTGGTTGTTCAGTGGTAAAGAGACTTCCTCGGACAAATAGGGCTGGTAATCCGTTTCTCAATCGATCATCACAGATATTGCAGGCGATATGGGTTTTGCCAATTCCAGCATCCCCGAGGATATGCAGATCCGACTCCCTGATAAGTCCGAGTCGCCAGATTACAGATGGGAAAAATTTATCCAATAAATTAGCAACCAAAGAATCTGGATGATGAACAAACCCTCTTGCATGACGTAAAGCTTGTTCTTCATATTCCTTTTCAATAGTGCATTTCATCTTTGATGTGCCAGATTCCCACCCAACTTTTCTATAGGCATCAAAAGTTTCGTAAAGTTGATCGAGTACTGATTTCCAGTCTATGGACTGCACTTCAGAGAGAGCTTTTTCACCTAAAAGATCTCTTGCTTGTTTCAATTGGACTTTCATGTTCATTAAGGCATCTTGAAGTGATTCAGCTGCCTTGATGACTTTCGACTTTTCCTCTTCACTCCACTCAATATATGGAATTTGACCTTTGAGATCATCAATTGCCTCCTTTAAATCCGGGAGTTTTCCCTCAAGTTTTTCAATCCATTTGATGATTTGATGCCCGAACGCTTCATCGCCTAAAAGCGCGTGAATGTCAGCGTCTACGTTTGTTTTGGTATGTAAGGACGAATCAAATTTATCACCTACGCCAGCTATCTGCTTCTCAAACTGCCCTTTAAACCAGTCAAGATTAAGTTCAAGTTCACCGAAGAAATAGTTTCGCTTTCCACTAAAACGCGGCTCACTCAACCAATTGTTGAAGTCACTATCTCCCCAATGTTCAGGTTCAACATTCATATTTTCGGGGATAGACTGGCATAGTGTGTTTTTAAACCAATCCATAGGTGTCAATTTAGGGGTTTTCCGTGGCCTCTTTGAGTTTGCGAAAGGTTGTGTTTTTTCCAAGGGTTCTCTGAAAAGTGCCCCCCTTTTCAAAAGTCTGTTTTATGGTTTTCAAAGTGTTGCGAAGTTGGTTTTTTGAGTGGTGAAAACTCGCGGCGATCTCCCTGGCGAATCCTATGATATATCTTGCTGCTTTGAAGAAACTGTGTTGTATATGTCGGTAGCCGGTTGCTAACATGACGGCATTTTGAATCAACACAGCGATGAGTTTGGCATAGATTTCAGAGAGGATGCGATAGGGTTTCTGGATTCGGGAGACGTGCATCTTTGAGAGACTTTTGAAACACTTGAAGATGAGTTGAATCTGCCATCGGATGCCGACGATGGCACAAATCTGTTTCGGTGTGAGTCGGTGTGGTTCTATATTCGTCATATAAAGGTTCCACCCTGCGAGACGTAAGAGCGTTTTTGAGGGGGTTTGGGCTTTGCGTTTGGCACGGTGTCGGATGGAGCATCGGCGTTTATTCGTTTCTGCTTCGGAAAGGCGTTGGGCGATGAGATACCCCTGAAGTTGCTTTGTTTTCCCGATGCGGATACGTTTGCGGCTGAAGGTGTTTTCTTCGGCTTTGAGCATGTTTTCTAAATCAAGTCGTGCCCCGGTTTCATCAGACAGATACGAGTTGGCTTTCAACCGGGAGATCCAGTAGATACCGTTTTCAGTAAGTTTCTCAAACTCATCAAGCGAAAAATACGCCAAGTCTGCGAGGCGTAAACTTCCCTGCGGGAGTGGCGAGGCGGTCTTCATGGCAGTGCTATCCGCCGTCACGGCATCGGTGAGATGGAAGTGTTGAAAGCCCCCCGTAAGCACATCAAAGCAGAGATGAAGTTTCAAACCTGTCTTCTGAGGATGATTCTTTTTCGGGGAACCTTTCCACGTCTCATGGAGTTCATCCGGGAGGCGAATATACGTGGAATCTTGAACAAAGACACCGCTAAACTCCTCAAGCAGCGCCGGGACTTGCCGAGGATGACTCACTTCAAGCATTTCCGTAACGGCTCCCTCAAGCGTCAGTTTCAACATTTCAGCGGTTTCAGCCGTCAGCCGCTGTTCAAGTGCCTGACGACTGCCTTGTATCCCCAAGGACGCAGCGGTTTCGGTGAGGTACTGATAACTCGCCTCTGGGTTTTCGAGCCATCCCAAGACCAGGATTTGCGTCAGGGCACTGCCGGTAAGTTTTCGTTTTCTTTCGACGAGTCCGACACCGACGGCGGCTTCATCGGGGAGGGTTTGAAAAATCGTTTGCATTTTATCAGGCACTTGTTGTAAAATGGACATTGGAAATACCTCTTTTTTTGTAGAATTAACCACTATTGCCTTTTCTACATTATACAAGAAGTATTCCATTTCACAGCACTTTTTTTACATGAAAAACACGATACCTTTTTCTAAAATTGACACCTATGGGGCGGTTAGAAACCGCACCAGGCATCGTTAGGAAATTACCGAATTACTAAATTAATCTTCATGAAACCTCGCCAGCAAAACGGAGAAGTGTTTTTGAGAAGCCGATGGGTTAGGTGAAAGACCCTACGGGTCCTTGAATTAGCGTTTAAGGTCTGCCCATTGTGTTGCGAGTTTACCCTTTGGTTCAACTGGTAAGAACGTTTCAACACTCTCCATTATCAGGCTGATCTCGTCCTCATCTAACGCACGCGTAAAGACTGCGACATCGTCCATGATACCCGCAAACGTCTCGCCACCGGAGCCGCCAAGACGGTAGGTCACATTGTTCCCCCGCGTCTCTTGGAAATCGGTCTCGGCGACCATCTCGCCATTCGCATAAATCCTGAATTTATCGCCATCGCCCAAGACAGCGACATGCATCCACTTATCCTTTTCGACGATCCCCCCTTCGCTCTGACACAGCACCGTCCACCCGGCGACCTGTCCGCGCCAAGAGAGGAGGCCTTGAACTTTGTTCAGGAAGAAGGTATTATGGCCGGAAGCAGTCGGGAGACTCCGCCAGATATGCTCCCACTCAGTCCCCTCAAAATTGGGTTTAATCCAAGCGGAAATCGTGAAGGGATCTGCTTTGAAAATGTCTCCATGGAGAGAGTCGGAAACTTGCAGCTGGACAAAAGCCATCGCATCTAACTCGATAGCGTCTCCAAATTTGCCTTTAACCCAATTAGATCCACCGTCAATCTCGCCATCATTTCCATTTCCAGAGGCATCCTCTGCGTTACCCTCAAAGGGATAGTATGCCACCAAATCCGGGTCCTCACCCGCAACTCCTAAAGTGGTGTTCATCAGCAAAAGGATGACCACTAAAACTACTAAAGTTTGGACAATTTTAAGAATTATAGTGAAGCCCAAAAATAAGTTGACATATTCTGAGATGTCTGCTACCTTCT
>VXPE01000121.1:27723-42306 GCA_009839745.1 Candidatus Poribacteria bacterium | reverse complement strand
TTATATATTGTTCCAAAAATTCAAATTTTGTTAGCCAATATACACCGCCATTTGCGCAAGAATTTCCATTCCAATCAACCGCTTTGATTCTGGCTATTAACTCGTCTACCGGTATTTTTGACTTAAGGAAGTAGCCTCTATTGTTCGGTGTCGGTGTTTTTGTGATTCTTCTTGGAGAAGCCCCAAACACAAATATATCAAAATCAGCTTTAGTGGAGAATTCAAAATCATTCGTTTCTGTGTAGACATTCGGATTTACCCTTAAATCTTTCCCTTCCGATTTATCAAAAATGAAGAAACTTGCCGGCACATGATATGCCTGCCCTTCTAACGTAAAACAATCCCTTCCTAATTCAGTGATAGAGACGATTCTCCAATTATATGGCAATATTTTTTGCCGTGTATGTTTCCTATAGACATTTGGTAAAATGAAAGCAATTGTTTGGACATTCCGAAATGAGAGGGCATGCGATATAAATTTTGAGGATAACTTTTGATATTGACCAAACGGCGGATTCCCGATAACCAATACGCGCGCATATATTTCACTGATATTGTAATTGAACCAGTCCGCTTTGATAATTTCATCGTGTTGCGGATCAATATCAATTCCTATTTTGGTGTCATGTTCGATATTTTTATAGAACGCCCCATCCCCCGCTGAGGGTTCTATCACGCAATCATAAATGTAAGGTAATGTCTTTACTTCATCTAAACACCTTTTGACGACTTCCTGTTTCGTGTAGAATTTATCCAGGATTCTATTGTGATTTTTATATTCTTTTCTCCAAACGTGAGCCATTCTTGCCTCTCCTTACTTTTAAGGGTTTTGTGTGGGACTTCTCTTTTTCTCGAGCTAAGGTCTCTGGGAATTGATCAAAATTCCAAGCCTGCGGTCTGGTCGCATACACGACTTCAAAAATGTTATCCCGGGGTGTATGAACCTCTTTTAAGCCGTTCAGGAAAATAAATTGCTCCTGGCTCGTCACCACCGGACAATCGTAGTGCTTGTTTGTATATTTTAACGGTTTCGAGTTTTGGATTCTATTTTCGATAAACCCCAAGTGTCTTAACAATCTGTCCTGCAAATAATCGTTTGAAAAATCAACGATATGGTGCACAATTGGACAAATAACCTGTTGAAAATTCTCGTCGATTTCAACACCAATGCTGTTGCGTCCCGATGTCATTGCAGCCGCAGTCGTGGTGCCTGTCCCCAGAAACGGATCGAGTATCACATCACCTTTCACAGAATACATATTGATGAGTCGATATGCCAAATCAAATGGAAATGCCGCACTTCTCAATCGCGACATCGCCTTCGGAAGTTTCTGTCCTGTTCCTTTAATATCCGTCCACACATCCGAATACCAGATATTGCGTTCTTCCCAAAACAGCGCACTTTCGCGCCTGTTTTGTTTCTCGTCCTCTGTTTTAAATTCTCGTTTGGAACCTTTTCTGACGATTAGAATATACTCGTGTTCCAGTGTCACATACGCGCCCGCAGGCAGCATGCCCGATCCCATAAATTTATTGGGAGTATTCGCCTGTTTCCGCCAGAGGATATCAGGGAGTGCTGAAAACCCGATACTTAAGAGGTAATTCAAGATTCTCGCGTGGTTTGGATACAAACAAAAATCATCTTGGACCTTCCGTGTCGCATCACCGATATTGATGCAGGCAAACCTACCCTCCTTTAAAACCCTGAACACTTCACCCCATACAGCATCGAGAACCTCGTGCATCAACGCATACGCCTGCTTCCCATCGCCGCATGCCAATGCCTTCTGAATCTCTGGATTCTGACGACTAAACATTTCATCCCACATCTCAATCATGGGATACGGTGGGGAGGTAACGACGAGATCAACACTTTCTGAAGGGATTTCTTTCAAATCTCGCGCGTCTTGAAAAAGGATCTTATGGGTAGTTTTCATTTTATTTTTCTCGTTAGAGCATTTTGATTGTCCACGCGCCTCCGTGTGCTGGGTTATGAATCAATCCCTTTCTCATATCAACACAGAGGTCGAGAGCTTCCAAGATCATGTGTCCAACGAGGACAGGGGCATCCTCAGGAAGATCTGTTACCTGAATAGAGTAGGTACGTTCAAGGACGGTATATCTTACCTCTGAATAAACAGTGCGCTCTGCAGGACCGTTTGCAGTTTGCACCTCTATACTTCGGAGCGGGGTGAGTCCGAGTTGCTCAATGAGGGATTTGGGTAAACAGAGTCCTGTTGCGCCAGTATCGACCAGGGCGTTTTCGATGGTGAGTCGTCGCACCTCTTCGGATTTGCGAACGCCTAATTCTACTGCATGCAGATCTTTCAGATTTTCGAGTTCAATTCGGGTTGTGTGTTCCATTTTTTCACTCCTTCACTTTGTCAATGTACCCAAGCCTAAAGCCTTGGGCTTGTCAGGAGTCCATCAAACAATAGGAGTTGTCTGGCGTTCTCTAAGCCCGCGTCTCGTGCTTCGTTCGTGTTTCTCGTTTCAGTGAGGTTGGTAACCCAACGCTCTCCACGATGGGCACAAGCCGCCCGGAAGAGTATGTTTATCGCAGCGTTGTGGTCTCGGTCTAAAGACGTGCCACAAAAACTACAATCAAAAGTGCGTATCGCCAGCGAAAGTTTCTTTGGCGACTTCTGACCACAAGCAGAGCAAGTTTGGGAGGTGTCTTTGGGATTGACCTGGTGGAAGTGGAAACCGTCTCTTTCGGCTCTGTTCCCACACCACTGAAAGAACTCACTCCAAGACGCATCGGAAATGCTCTTACTGAGGTGCTTGTTCTTTACCATATTGGATATGCCTAAATCCTCTGCCACTAATACATTATTTTCGTAATGGTGGTAGAGTTTATAGACGAGTTTACTGATAAAGTCTTTGCGTTTGTTTGTAGTGCGTTCATGGTGCAGCGCGAGCGTGTGTTGTTGTTTCTTTCTTCGGTTGCTCCCTTTTTTCTTTCGAGAAAGGGT
Source organism: Candidatus Poribacteria bacterium (assembly GCA_009839745.1). NCBI lineage: Bacteria > Candidatus Poribacteria > Candidatus Poribacteria bacterium. The sequence goes on along the minus strand of VXPE01000121.1, from coordinate 39,331 downwards.
TTTGGAGTGTTTTCGCAGTAAACCTTCTGCTTGGCGATACCAACGCGGATTCTCCTCCTTTCCACCTTCAGAAGTCGTTAGGTAGTGTGTCGTGCCAACATCAACTGCCAGAGCGTCAGTCGGTTCAACTTTCGGTGTATCGGGTATCTCACAGGAGATATGAGCATACCAGCCAGACGCTTTCTTGACGATCGTGACTTCTTTCGGGTCGCCTTGTAGGGGGCGGTGCATGCGTATTTTGACTGCGCCTAACTTCGGCACTTTTAAGCGATTGTGGCGGTAGTTGGTTTCTATAATCGGATTCTCGCGAACGCGTATTGTCTGTTTATCAGGGTTTGCTTTGGCACTTTCACGAACAACTTTGGTATATTTGCGAAGACTCCATGTGAGAGAACGTACACGCATTTTATGGCGAGGATACCCTTTTTTCGCCTCTCCGTTTTTACAACGTTTGCGAAACGCCGTAAAGGCTTTGTCGGTTCTTCGCAACGTGTGGTTCCGAAATCTTGTGGCACGGCGCGGAAATCTTCATATTTCTCACGGGCGGTTGTGAGAAGGGTCTGCTGGTCAGAGAGTGAAACAAAAACACCTTCCGTCTCATACGCAACAAGCCTATCGTGGCGCGCAGAGTTCTGAAGTTCACAGAGGTGGGCAAACCACTCTAATAATGTTTCTGCCTCTGTTTTCGTAGGATACAGAGGATACTTAAAGGTTAATTTCATGGACTTTCACGTATCACGCGTTTATCCCTTCTGAGTAGGAGGCAGACACATTACCAAACGGTAATGCTCAGAATGTCGGTTTCCAACGTGATATATCTATTAAACCACAATGCACGAAAAATGTCAAGTCGTAAAAAAAACGCCTTGGACTCACACACGAGGGCGGTTTTTCCTTCCAAAGCGAAAGCATTGGGATTCCAAAACCGGCTATTCCGTTGAAATTGATACGACAGCGTTTAAAGAGGGTGGGACGCTCACGATCGATCTCTGGATTGGGGGTGCCGAGGGTGCGGGTGCTTTCATTCTGTTCACAAACGATAATGAACTCTCAACAGACGGTATGCCTAAAGTCGTCCTTACCTCAGCATCAGGGATTATACCGGGTAAGGGCGGAAGGATCACCCACCGTTTTGAGGAAGGCACACGCTTTAAGTTGGGAGCTACCGGGAATTCGTTCAGTGGGGAAGGGAAAGTCAATTCTTTTCTCGCAACAATCTCTATAGAGGCTGCGCTGTAATAAAATCGTTTCTGGTTCATGGACGCTATTAGAGTTCTGCACTGACCGTCATCTCCAAGCGGTGTTCGGGTTTCCGTTGCTTCGTGGAGAGTAAGCGGTAATTGAGCCGAAACAGGAGATCGGTAAATTTCCGCAATCTGTAATCTGCGGTTGTGCGGACTTCGTGGCTGATGCCTTCGTAGAATGTGTATTGCGCAAAGGGGATACCACCGGTACTCTCACCATAACCCAGCTTATAGTTGACATCAATACGTCCTCTGCCGATGAGACTATACGTGATACGATTTTCATAAGAGAATGTCCGCGTTCTGGCTTCCGGCTCCTCATCGAGTTGCTCCTCGTCAATTGTCCATTTATACCCTCCGATACCACTCCATCGCACAGAACTGCTGAGTTCATATCGGAGACTGAATTCAGTCGTCTGCTCAAATTGGCGCAAGTCTGAGATAGGTGTTGATGGAAGGTCTCCCCTGTTCGGTATCGTCTCGGTTTCCTGTGCCAGCTCCTCCAATTGGAATTGACTGTATTTTTCGGTTTCTCGGCGTTGCTCCCAATTCACACCAACGGACATACGTTGTGTTGGGTTCACGGAGAGACTCACATCATACGTCCGGTGGCGTCTGTGGCGTTCTTGGTTATTAATCCGCCGATTGAGTGTTTCGCCGGCACGAAGATTGACCTCAAAACTAAACGCTGGAGATGGCGAGAATTCAAAGCGATGGTGCTGGTTCACTCGTCCGAAAAGCGTTTCTGAACCTTGTAGACTTTGGAGCAGATAGAGCGATACGACATCCTCGACCTCCTGTTCTTCTGTTAACCACAACCGTGTTTGACCTCTCAGAGCCTTTAGGAACCATTCTAATTGGTTGTCGGTAGATCGTGTGGCAGTTGCAGACATTTTGTCTGGCACGGGCGAGGCACCCTCGCTCCTACGGTTATTTGGGCGTAAACTATCGCGTTGCGACATTAATTCGCGTTGCTGTTGTTGTCTTGCTCTGGCACGCCGTGCGAAAAACTGACGCGGCTGAAAACGGATTCGGAATTCTGCATCTACTGCGGTTGTCGGTTTATCCCCCACATTTTGATAGATTTTGATATAGGTGCCTTCCTCGGGATCCTCTACATAATGCAGATCATCTAACTTCACGTAGTATCCCTCGCCCGGTTGAAGCAGAATACCGGTGTGTGGATGGATGTCGGTATAGACCTCGCGGCGTTGACTTGTCAGTTTTTTATCTAATTCATAAGCGATTTCTATATCAATCGCCCGACTGAGGGGTGTGAGTTGGAGATTGACATCCGCGAGTTGTGTCGTTGTATCTGCGCCGAGATCGGTGTGTGCTTTTAGCATCCGTCGCGCAATGTTTGCTGTCAGATCCACCCCTCCGTTGAGAAAGGATTGTTGCTGTGAAAGGATACCGACTTTCCAAGTGCGTGCTGTGGTGTTCCGCTGCCAATCCGACACCCCGATAGGCTCGTCATCGACAGTAAGCAACGGTTCTTTCGCAAAAGCCTCCTCAAGCTCATAACTCGTGTTCAAAGATGCCCACTTGAAATCAGCGAGGTCGATACGTCCGGTTGCGCGGTTTCGCTTTCGGTTGAGCGCAGCATTACGCGCCTCGTTCGATTCCACCCTCCCGAGTGTTCCCAAAATTCTGAATGGACCGAGCGGATACGACAGATTTCCTTCTTGACGAGATTTCTGTAACGATTGTGCCCTTGTTGAATCTTCACCCTCTGTCCGGGAACTGCTACGGTAGTCGTCCCAACGGAGATTCGGCAATTTCTTCAGTAGTTGTGCTCCAGCAGATGCGCTTTGTTGGGCATCGGAGTGTTTTTGCTGGGGTGTTTCCCCCCTGCCTACAGGCATGAGGGTTGGGCTTACCCACCCACTGCCTGAACGTCGATTGAAGTTGACTCCCCAGTTGAAATTATTGCGGATGGTTGAATAGTTATCAGCTGGCGGTTGGCGGTTGGCGGTTAAAGAGGGGTCTGATTGAGCAAGATCTCCTCCGTAAGGGCGGGGTAACCCCGCCCCTACAACTGATAACTGACGATTCTCTGGGGTTCTCTCTTCGCTTCTACCGACCCCGGTGTCGACCTCTAACCAACCTGTTGGCATCATTCGGATGTCGAAGTTCATGGTTCTCTCGTCTTGGGAACCTTGAGGGCTGCCTGCGGTGTCAAGGAGGAACGCATCATCAAAACTCTCTTTGGCGTATTGTGTTTCGTAACGCGAACGGGTCCGGTTGCTACTTGAAGCACCGACGGGCACAAAGTCGGCATCCATTGACCGTATGTCAAGGTTTGTGGTCAATTTAGGGCGTAGTTGGTCGGTCCATGTCGCAAAGTCCCAGTCGGCATAACCGATTAATTTCCATGCCCGGCTGACCTCTTTCCGATCAACAGTGGAGTAGGTATTTTTATCAAGATTACTATAGGCGAGTTCGCCTTGAATCCATGCCTTCTCTGTAATATTCAGACGCCCCTCCATCCCCCATACCGTATGCTTTTGTGGTGGTATGAGGGGTGACGCGTCTTCCTTTGGATTAAGGATATTTTGGCGAAGAGCCTCCAGTTCCACATCTTCAAAGTTGATGAGCGTCTGTTCGGGTTGATTCAGATCTGCTTCAACAGCATAGGACGCGCCGAGGGTTAAACGCTCACCGGGCAGTGTGAAGACACTACTGAGTCCGTAAAGATTCTGTTGATACGCTCGATCTTCTGGGATGTATTCAAAATCGATCCGAATTACATCGTTGCTCGTTATGAGATGTTTACTGTTAAACTCGACGATTGGATCCCCATATTCACGGATAATATAATCGTTGTTTTCGCCGCGCCGCATTCTCTCGCCATTCAGCCAGACGATTTCACTGCCTGCTTTCACAATGACGTATTGCCCATCGACTGTGAGCCGATATTCGCTGCGTCCTTCCTCACCGCGAAGCACCAAACTTGTAGATTGCCCCTTCGGAATAGCAGTCGGAATGAAATGAAAGTCCACCCACTTGAAATCGCCTTCAACCTGCACCCCTTCTAATGCCCGTGGAAAGAAAATAAATTCCGATGCACCGAGTGATCCCTCAAAGTCTCCCAAGGTTCCCCTCATGTTCGGATGCGTAATACGAATCAATTTCTGATCGATGTCCTGAATATTTTCAGTTGTGCCTTCAGGTTGGATAGGTAGATCCTGATCGGATAGGAGTGCCAGGACAGTGATACTTTCAGAGGCTTTCCCTTCTACATTGACGTGGAGTTCTTGATTCGGCGACACGCCACGCCCACTCCCAACCGAAATACCGAATGTTTGACTCCCAGATACTTCTAATTGGTTTTCGGTTTCCGGCGGCACTCGGTTTTCATCAAAGAGGTTTTCTGATGAAGTAGCAGCGTCTTGCTGATTACCGACTGTTGATTGCTGATTTCTGATGTCTGTTCCGTAAAGGTCGCGTTTATAGACCTGTTTAATCGCGAAGGGCAGCGTCTGGTAGGTTATCTTAAGCTGAGAAACGTTTGGTTGTAAAGATGGAGGGGTGGAAGACTGGAGAGCACCCTTTTCTTCCGTTTTTCCGAAAGTAATTTTACCCAAATAGAAATCAATCTGATAGTCGATACCCCGCACGAGCATTTTTCCGTCTGCATCCGTTATCCGTTCGCTGTTTGGAAGGATCGGTGGATACCTCACCGTAAAGTCTCGCCCGGCTGCGTCCAGTTCAATGGACTCTATTTTCTGGAGGACGGAAAAGGTAGGGAGTTCAAGGGATTTGGCTTCGCCGTTAGGGAGGTCTTGGGCTGTGCCACTGGGATGTGGTAGCAGACACAAACAAGCAATCAGAATCAGGATTTTTATAATTTGTTTAATTACCCTGATGACGAGACCTCCGATAATCATGACACATCTGCCCTCTTATATCGCTGGCTCATCAATCATGACCGAGATTTCCCTGATTTATGCGATAAACCGTGATTACGAAAGCAGCTCATCAGATCCATCATATAAATCATAGTTCAGACTTTTTCCGAAAAACTTGGAACACCTTTATGTCATTCGCTTCGGCATCGGTAACAAAGACGCGTCCGGTTTTCGAGACGGCGATGCCTGCTGGTTCCTGAAGTGCGGGGGCACTGAATTCTGTGATACTTCTACCATCAGATGTAAACACTTGAATACGCCGGTTGCCGCTGTCGGTTACATAGAGATAATTCCATTCGTCTAAAGTGATATACTTCGGTTCCTGGAGTTGTCCAAGTGCGTCGCCTTCGCCACCCCACACGTCAATAGGGTTACCACTGAAGTCGTATTTTTTTATGAGATGATTGCCGGTATCAACGATGTAAACATTTCCGTGGGCATCAACATCGAGATCTGTTGGGTTCCAGAGTTGTTCGCTGCCGCTCCCGAAACTTCCTCGTGCGACAACTGGCACCCCTGCCAGATTGAATTCAATCCAGCGGTTATTACCTGTGTCAACGACATAAACTTCGCCATTTCGTCCGATACCGATACCTTCGGGACGGTCAAGCAGGACATCATCTGCGCTCTCACTGAGTGGATAAAAGATACGATCAACGAAATTGCAGTATTGCACCCGATTGTTCCCGGTGTCTGCTACATAGAGGCGGTACCTTCTTTGAAAACTTAACGCTATATCCGTGGGGTGATCGAACTCCCCTGTCTGCCATCCGCGACTTCCGAATTCTATGATATAATTTCCAGCATCGTCCACCACTTGCACCCGATTATTACCGGCATCGGCGATGTAAATTCTGCCCTCTTCATCTATTGCGAGTCCCAAAGGGGTCCGAAATTCGCCCGCTCCCTGTCCGGTTCTACCGATCGTTTCGATGTAACGAATACCTAATATAGGGGGTGCGTGCCGTTCACGGTTCGAGGGGAGGATTTCGATTGGCTGCGCAATTTCGCCTTCGGGTAGGGTGCAACCCAAATAGAGCACAAGGAGGAGCAGGCAAAGACAGTCTGTAAAATGTTCTAAAGTCCGTAAAGGAAAGCAAGTCGGGTAAAGTGTATCTAAAGTCCGTAAAGTCTGTAAAGTTGAAAGAGGTATTTGGACATCCCAAGCGTCCCTTGCAACTTTAGCACACTTCTCAACTTTAGCATACTTTGAAACTTTCTTAACTTTAGCACACTTCGCAACTCTTTCTCGGAATTTCCGCTTCTCACATGCGCGTTTAGCCGCGTTGCACTCTAAATTTGAAAACGAACGTCGTTTGTTGTTCATTGAAATCACTCGTGACTCTTGGCACAATGATTCGTAAGCTGCTATATTTAATACTTCGCTTACGGAAATAGAGGAAGAATCTCGCGTGTTGTCCGGGCATTACGGTTGTTTTCTCAATGTCTTCTCTGGGGAGTATTGCTGGATCGCCTTGTATTCTAATAGCCTTATCCCATCGGAACACTTCTGCGCCGAATTCCGGGGGCAGTTTCGGTCTAAAGTTCTTTTTTAGGTAAAAGGATTCCTGCGATTTATCGATGGGTTTCGTAACGCTTCCTGTGCCATCCAGCATCTGGCAATCCTTTTTTTTGAAGGAGATCCAGTGGTCGGTTCCATTGTAGATAAAGATGCCAAACGCATCAACCGCCTTCACATCATTTAGTGGCACCGCCATTGCTTTCACGCCGTTTTTGACATAACCAACAGTGCCTGTCTGGGGCATGATATGCGCATCTGGGTCGAACACAGGGACAATCATCTCTGGCTGGAAGGTATCTTTGATGAAATCTGGGACCTCAGGGACCCTTGAGCAGCTCAGCGGGATTAATGACAAACAGAGGATTACTAAAATTTTTAAGATAGATACCGGAAGCCGGTTTATGGTTTTAGCATTCTCTCGATTTTCATACTGAGGGTTTAAACTTCGCAACATAAGTATCTTATTTTTCATTTCTGATCTCCATATTTTTATAGTAAAACCGAAAAATAAGTGAACATTCGTAGCATAAACTTTTAATTTGTGCAGCGGTGGCGCGCAAACTAACAGTAATGTACCTCAAAATTCACCAACCCAGCCGAGACATAACCGGAAATCTGCGCGTAATGGAATGGAGCGCAGCCCAGGAGCAATAAATTAAAAATTTTCAAGGGCAAGCATCGCAGCCCCCACAATGCCGGCGTCGTTTCCGAGGTGCGCCTTTACGATCTTCATCCGCGCTGGAATATCCATAGCACGCTTGGAGAATTCAGTGCGGATAGGCTCAAAGAGAAGCGTTTCACCAGCCTCCGCTATACCGCCTCCGATAATTGCAAGTTGTGGGTTGAGAATGTGCGCTATTGAAGTGAGGGCAATGCCTATATAGCGTCCTGTTTCAGCAAAAATCTCCCTTGCGACTTTGTCCCCTGCATGTGCCGCCTCTGCTATTTGCCGTGGGGTTAGTGCTGTTCCACTCCTTATGGCTTTCGCCAAAACCGTAGACCGTCCTGTCTTTATTTTTTTCTGCGTCCGTTCAACAATGTGCTTCGCGCCAGCATACGCCTCAAGACACCCTTGATTCCCGCACCCACAGTAACGTCCGTCGGGTTGGACGACAGTATGTCCAAGTTCGCCTGCAGTATTCTGACTGCCATGGTAAACTCGTCCGTCAATCACAACGCCTCCACCCACGCCTGTTCCGAGTGTTAATGCAACGACGTTTTTATATCCAACGCCAGCACCGTGGCGCAATTCACCCAGTGTCATCGCGTTTACATCGTTGTCCATACCTTTTAATATAAGTTTGTACTTCCTGTGCAAGCCTATAGAGGAAACCTGCGGGTCAATATTATGGGTTTGTGAGTTATCATTTGCGATTGACTTTGGGAGGTGTAACTTCGCGAGTTCGGCGTTCACATAATCCACAAGTGGGACGTCGCTCCAACCGGGAAAATTAGGTGAGAAGTGGACAACGCCTGTTTCAGCGATGATAAGTCCCGGTGCTCCCAGCCCAATCCAAATTTCGTTTTCAATGGCGGTCGGGGGTCGGCGGTCGGCGGTCAGTCCTGACTGCTGATCCCTCTCTTTCTGATGACTGATGGCTTTTACAAGAACTTGACGAACGGCTTCCGCAATTCGAGCCGCCACTACTTTGGGACCTCCTACGTCAACATCTGTAGGAAGCACGACACGACAAGAGATATCACCTGTTGATGAAACTAATCCAGCCTTAATGTCCGTTCCGCCAAGATCGACCCCGATGCTATATTCCATATTTTTAATTCTGCGCCAAGCGTATCATCAGAATCCTTTGTTAGCATATCGGTATTTTATTAGCTCCGCACTGCGCCGTTGTTGCAGTGCTACACGCCTTGGCTAACCTTATTCTTAATTTTGCGCCAAGTGTGTTATAAATCCGAGTTCCAGAAGACGCGTGCGCCGTCACTGACATTGCAGAGATAAATTTCAGGTTCAATACCGGTGTGTTTGTGGTATTCCGTCATCACGAGCGTTTGAAACGTTTCTAAAACGTCTCTATGAACGATGTTAACTGTGCATCCACCGAACCCCGCACCTGTCATTCGGCTTCCGATGACCCCTGTGATGCTGCGAGCAATGTCAGTAAGCAAATCTAACTCACTACAACTGACTTCGTAATCATCTCGGAGTCCGTTGTGTGAAGCGTTCATTAGTCTACCGAATTGTATAAGCGATTCGTCTGTTTCTTGGGTTTCCATTTGTGGATGTCGCGCCTTCAGCACAGCAACCGCGTCTAATACACGGGTGTTCTCTTCAATCACATACCGACACCTTTTTTGTGTTCGCGCGGGAAGTTCTTCTTCATGTTTTTTGAAATCTGTTAGTGTAATGTCCCGGAGTGAAGAGAGGTTGGGCAACCATTTTTTAAGGATTGCAACGCCTCTTTCACATTCCGCGCGGCGTTTATTGTATTCAGAAGCAGCAAGTTCACGTTTCACTTTCGTGTTACAAATGGCAATACAGTGCGTTGTCAAGTTGAGTGGGACATGTTCGTGTTCAAGCGAACGGCAGTCCAGAAACAGTGCCTGATTTTCCCGTCCGAGTAGCGAGATGGTCTGATCCATGATACCACAATTCACACCGACAAATTCGTGTTCTACTCGCTGGCACAACGCCGCGAGTTCTTTACTATCAATCTCTGATTGTGGCACCTTTTCGGAAGTTTCAGATGGAGAGCTGGGGGTTAAGAAAGCCAGTGCGGTTGAAACTGAAAGTGCCGCCGAAGAACTCAAACCGGCACCAATCGGCACGTCGCCTGTGATAATGGCATCTATCCCAGATACTTTTTTACCCGATGCTTGTAGGAGAGACGCAACCCCAACGAGATAATGGCACCACGCTGGTGCTTCCTGCTGAATAGCAGCGAGGGCATCCAAACAGAATTCGTAGGAATCGTTGACATCTAAAGCATGTAACCTGACCCGTCTATCAGATCGCTTCCGAGCGGCGATGTTGAGATACTTATCAATCGCCACTGGAAAGACATAACCGTCGTTGTAATCCGTATGTTCGCCGATGAGGTTCACCCTGCCCGGAGCGGATGCAACAAATGTGGATGCCCTACCGAAGATTTCTTTAAATTTCTGGTTGGTGAAGGATACGCGTTCAGTTATGTTCCCGGAGGTACCTATATTATTCAAATCTTCACGCAAAATGTTTCCTTTCATAATTATAGTAAAGTTTAGAATTAATTGGGCACTCCGCACCGGCGAAATTAGAAACCGCCCCCTATTTTTTTGACAATTGATTGCCAAGAAAGAATCTCAGAAATAACCCTAATGTACTTGGGAGTTCCTCACGAGGGACATAACAATCAACACTTATGTCAGGTTCAACGTCTTTTTCGGATGGTGATGGCTGTGTCAGAAGTTGCTCTTCTGGGGCATGCAGTGCAGGTTGTAGATTTGGCGATGCCGATTTTTTCGTAGGGATTGTGCCTTCTGCGATAACCAGTTCGCCGACCGGGAGATACGTCGCCAGTGGATACACTTCTGTTTCAGTTAGAACAGTGATATGGGGAAGTGGTATATCTGCTAATCGCTCCATCTGCATTGTTAAATAGGTGGTTTCCGCCAAAGCTGCTCGCGGTCCGGTCGGTTGGCAGGCGATAACCGTAATCAATGGAATCTGTTTTTGTAAGGCAGTTTCAATCGCCGTGAGAAAAAAGGATGCATTGAGTTCGGCGGGGATCACATCCATGTCTGCGATGAATAGACAGATTGGGTATCCTGAAATCATTCCTTCAGCGATAAGTCCGGATTCTTTAGCAGATATGGTTTCTGTTGTTGGCAAGTTATCCAGTAAATACTCAAGCCGTTTTTCAGCGAGGAGCGGGAACAGTGCGCCACAATATGAGCAAATATAAAGGTTCCGTTCCAGTTCATTTTTGAAACTGAACTCTTGGCACCCGGTGCATTTGTGCCATAGACTGGTGTTTTCTTCAAGGTCTTTGGAGATACGTGTTTCCATCTTTTTTATTAGTTTTCAGTGCGGGTTGCTACGCCCCCCTTTCAGTTGTCGGTCTTTCGTTAAGAGATTTTCGCTTAACAAATTCCTCTTGTACCTGACAACTGATAACCATTAAGTCCGTATGATTCCAGCTATTGCTTCTGCTTCCGTATCATAACAGTCAAAAATTGTCATCAATTTTGCCATGACAATAAGACTTCTGACGTTGCCACCGAGATTTAAGAGGACTATGTTCCCTTCGTTGCGTTGGATGGTGGTATGAGAAGCAACAAGTACCCCTAAACCGGAACTATCCATCATCTGGACCCGTTCCATGTTTAAGATTATGTTAATTTTTTCTCCAAGTTCCCCTTGGCTCTCAACCATCTGAATTTGCTCATTAATGATATCTTTGAGAGCTAAGGCATCTGCTCCAATAACCTTTCCCTCAATATCTAAAATTGTAATACTACCTTTGTGTCGAAGGTTGACTTGCATAGAAATTCCTTAGGAATAGTCGTCAGCCGTCGGAACCCATCAGTAGAACGTCTGGCAGTTGCGATCGTTCTTCCGTGCGACAAACGACTCTTTACTGATCGCTGATGGCTTCAATTATATTTGACCATTTTGATGATGGTCCCGTTATTTTCGTAAGTTACAGAGTCCATGCAAGCTTCCATCAAAAATAAGCCTCTCCCACTGCTTTTGAGCAAGTTTTCTGGGTCGAGGGGATCAGCGACTTCCTTCCGTGTAAATCCATCGCCTTCGTCTTCGATGCGGATTTCAAGTTTATCCTCAGCGAGCGTGAATTCGATGGTCGCTTTTTTAATTGGATTTTCTTTATTACCGTGTTTGATAGCGTTTGTACCCGCTTCAATGACAGCAAGGTTAATCTGTTCTTGGATGTCCTCTGTAAACTCTGTTTCTTTCAAAATCTCAGTGACAA
>VXPE01000121.1:0-27623 GCA_009839745.1 Candidatus Poribacteria bacterium | reverse complement strand
ATCTGTTCTTGGATGTCCTCTGTAAACTCTGTTTCTTTCAAAATCTCAGTGACAACAACGTCGAGTAGGTAAACATGTCGCATTGAACTTGGGAGGGAAAGTCTAACCACCCGTTCAGTTTGAGTCTCCTCGGGCGTAGCTTCCCCACCGTCGTCCTCAATGGCAACATTGAATTGGTCTTCAGCAAGAATCAGCTGAAAAGTCGTTTGTTTTTCCGGTCTCTCTTTGTTGCTGTGTTTGGTCGCGTTTATACCCGCTTCAATGACAGCACGGTTAGCCTGCTCTTGGATGTCCTCTGTAAACTCTGTTTCTTTCAAAATCTCAGTGACAATAACTTTGAGTAGATCAACATGCCGCATTGAACTTGGGAGAGAAAGCGTAATAACCTGCTCAGTTCTCTCGCCCACGTTTGAAGCTCCTTCTTTTATAGTTATCAGTTGTCGGTTATTAGTTTCCAGTTTCAGTTAAGAGGTCTCTTTGTCTTCATTCACCTCTCTGGAATACTCCAAGTTTGGGTAGATTGTCCTCCAAAACCCTTTTAGCCGGCGACTGATAATTGATAATTATTTTAAATATCGCGCTTAATAATAATTAATGCTCTATCATCATGCGGATTTGTGCTTCCACTAAACAGCGTTAGATCGTTAACAATCGCATCACATAATGCTGATGCTGACAATCCGACGTTTTTGGAAATACAGGAGGCAAGCCTATCTGTTCCATAGTGGCTCTCAGTAATCGGCAAGCCGTTTTCTGATGAACCTGCCTCCTCTTTCTGACTGGTGTTCTCCGCTGTAATCTCACTTTTTCGCGTTTCCGTTTCGGTAATACCATCGGTATAGAAAACGAGGATATCGCCGGGAGATAGATCACAGATGTCGCTTGAAAATGTCGCTTCCTCAAATGCGCCTATCAACATGCCTTCTGTCTTTAAGACCTCCATCTCGCCGGTATGCTTCCAGTGGAACGGATAACAGTGCCCGCCATTTGAATATGTAAAGGTTGAATTTGCTATATCCAATATACCGTAAACCATTGTTGCAAACAGATCTGCCTCAGTGTCTCGGACCACTAAGTCATTCACCCGTTTGAGAATCGACGCGGGAGTGTCTTCCTGATGACAGAGCAAGCGGAGTGCTGTCCGAATCATGACCATCAACAGTGCTGCAGGTATACCGTTGCCTTTTACATCACCGAGAACGAGTCCGATCTGTGTCTCATTCAAGGGGATGAAATCATAGAAATCACCAGAAACGGATGTTGAACTTTGGAGCAGTGTCTCGATATCAAATTCTTCAAGACTTGGTGCCTGTTCTGGTAACAATTTATTTTGAATAGCGGCGGCGGCTTGAAGATGTCCAGCGAGTTGCTGTAATCCCTCTTCGCTGAATTTATCTCCCATGGCGCGCATTAACGGATTAATGTATTTAATGGGTCGAGTTCTACCTAAGACGGCTTCGACCCGTGCGGTTACCTCACGGAGATCAAAAGGTTTCGTAATATAATCGTCTGCGCCCGTATCTAAACCGAGGACTTTATCTTCTGTCTGTCCACGAGCCGTTACTAAAATGATTGGAACATTTTTTGTATGTTCGATATTTTTTAGTTCTTCAATGACCTCAAAGCCGCTTTTCTGTGGCATCATGACATCAAGAAGAATGAGATCCGGAGGGTTCGCGCATACGCTTTGGATCGCGCTCTCACCATTGTTTGCGGTTCGGACGTTATAGCCTTCCGGTTCAAGGTTCATTTTTAGCAATTCAAGGATGTCAAGATCGTCATCGACAATTAAAATCGTTTCAGTCATTTTCCCTTTTTTCCAATGGCATAAAAAACTGGAAGTTGCATCCCGAGCCGTCATCGCCGCCATCCACCCATAATTGTCCGCCGTGTGCTTCAACTATCCCAGCGGCAATTGAAAGTCCCAAACCAGTGCCGCCTTGTGGTTTCCGTGTGTGTATACTTCCGAGTTGTCGGAATTTGTCAAACACCTTTTCTCTATCTTCAGGCGGAATTCCTGGACCTGTATCAATGACTTCCACATGGAATCCATCGGTTACGCTCCGATTCTGCTGAGATTTCGATATTCTTACTGTTACCTTCCCGCTCTCTGGTGTGAATTTGATGGCGTTTCCGATGAGGTTAATAAAAACTTGCCCAATCCGATCTGCATCCCCAATCATAGGTAACAGATCAGACTGCCTTTCAAAAAGTAGAGAGATGGCCTTCTGGTCTGCTTGTGGACGGAGTTCCTCGATTCGCCGTTTGGCGATTCTGTCTATCTGGACCCGTTCCTGCTTCATCTCAATACGTCCTGCTTCAATTCGGGAGATGTCGAGTAGATCATTAATAAGAGCGGCGAGCCGCTTCGATTGACGATGCGCCCGGCTCAAACTTTCGTGTTGTTTCTGATTAATTTTACCAGTTTTTCCCTCAAGTATTAGCGAAATAAATCCGATGATGGATGTTAGTGGCGTTCGCAATTCATGTGATACAAGCGAAACGAACTCCGACTTCATTTTTTCTATTTCGTGTTCATCGGTAACATCATCAAAGACATAAACGGTGCCAACGATGTTATTATGTTCATCGGAAAAATGGCTTGCGATGATACGGAGTACTCGAGAATTTTGACGCTCAACTCGTGCCTTGTTAGATAGCGTAGAAGAGGCGTTGAGCGTCAAGTTGTCCTGTCCATTACCATCAATATTCACTTCGACGACCATTGTCTGGTGTTGTGTGCCTTCGCGCCGAGAGAAGGACAATATTTCCATATCAACAGTTCTTCTATCGGTTTCTGTATTCCCTTCCCTCTCCACTGTTTTTGTCCAGCAGATTGTACCGTTTGCCGTATCAACAGCGATAAAATTTTCGTAGGCAGCAGTATCCTCTAAATTCAGCAGCCGTTCAGCTACAGGATTGACATAGAGCACACGCCCAGTAGGATCAACAACAATCAAACCTTCACCGAGATTGTCTACAATAGCTGTGAGTTTTTTCTCCTCCTGTGTTAATCGATCAACGGCATTTTTCAGATTCCGACGCATCTCATTGAATTCTTCAGCAAGCACACCCACTTCATTATCGGTATCAACCGTGATTTCGCTATCAAATTCACCCTGTCCGATGCTCCGTGCTGCCTGTGCAACTTTCAATATAGGTGTGGCTATGCGCTGTGCAGCCCACCACGCAATTAATATAACGATACAACTTGACCCGATGGTAACATAAAAAATATATCTGTTCAGCCTACCAACGCCAGCGTAAGCGGATGAGATGGGACGCGACGTAAAGAGCATCCAGTTGCTAAAGTTCTGCTGAACCTTCCAAGGCTCCATACTTGAGAGTTGTGTTCGCGCCCACCCATAGATACGAGGTTCACCGAAAGTATCTGTCTCACCTTCGGATTCATAGTCGTAAGACTTTCCATTACTGCCTTTTTTTGCTTCAATAATCGCCTCCTCTGCGGCATTGCTCATCTCAATGTAATTATCTATTCGATACTCGCTTTGGGGTGAAGCTGCAATGATTTTGCCAGATGAACTCGTTAGAATCGTATATGTTTCCGCCAATTCCGGTAGTGATTGAACTAAACCGGTAAGCTCGGGTAAAAACAGAAATGTTCTCAGCACGCCGACTGTGTTATTTTTCTGCTGTGTAACGGAGCCTTGGGTCGCTGCACGTATTGGGAGTGCGATTGGAAGAAAATGTACGCCGCGCCCTTCATCATAGACGATATCTTCTACAAACGGATAACCTATGCCGTTGTTATAGGCTCTTTTCCACCAGTCCTTGTTCTGCACTCGATGTGGGAACATTTTCGTGGTGTCATAATCCAACTGTTGATTGTTTGAACGTAGAACGTACCCGAAGGCATTTGTAATGGTTACTTCAGTTTTATAGCCTGCGTAGGTCTCAAGGAGGCGAATACTATCCTCCAATCGTGCCCATACACTGAGAAATACGCTCTGTTTGTCGTTGGCAGTGTTTGAATACACAACTGCTGCTTGGATATTTGGAAGTTCGGCTTGAATCTTTTCGATTTTTTCGGAAATAGCAGTGTCCGCTCGGGCAAGTTTTTCTTGCGCCAGTAGCACAAGATTTTCGCCAACAGACTCCTTCAACGCATTTTCGCCTAAAAATTTGATGGCCAAAGCAACGACGAACAACGGCATCAGAGAAACTAAGAGAAACAGAACTACCTGCTGACCGCGTAGCCCCACGTTAAATTTTTTTAATTTACCTTGCGGTTCGGTCAGGTGGATTTGAGGCATAAAGTGTCTTTCCGTATATCCAGGGGAAATACCCAATCAAAAACCCTGCGTGTTTTTGATTGGGTATTTCTGCGTATTGTTGCAAGCTACGAGTTCGTTTAAAGAGTGCATAGCCCGTAATGAAATTAGGTTCTCCTTAAATGGCATAATTTGTCCCTCATACGCTATTCGCTATGGGGATCCCTGCGTTTACATTTGGGGGGCAGGTTTGCGGAACGCACGTCGTTACTCCGCAAGGTATTATTAAAAAGCGGCGCACGCGCCCTCTTCCGTATCATAAATCTCAATGACAGTGCTGAGTTTCGTTACGTCCAAAACTTCTCTAACGGCTTTCTGAGGGTTGAGTAACACTAATTTTCCACCCGATTGCTGACAGGACTTCAAAGTGATTACAATTGCCCCTAACGCGCTGCTATCAATTAACGGCACGTTCATTAAGTCAACCACTAACTTATCGCGTCCAGTTTGAAGTTGTTCGCTCATTTCTTTACGGAATGCGTCAGACGCATTTCCCAGAATCTTTCCTTCTATATGAAGGATAGAGATATTTTTCTTCGCAATCGTTGTCTCAACATTCATTTTTTAAACTATTGCTCCTGGCTATAGACATGGCACCCCGCTGGAGTGCTTAAAAGGAATTCCTATTTTATGCTTCGCACACTTATAGAGACTTGTAGGACCCTGCGAAGCAGTGGGAACTCTCCACTGGAGAGATTCATTTGAAGTAGTTTAGAACGAAGATTGTGGGGTGCCGCGGTGTATCACAACATAACTTCGATTGAACCTTGAATTCTTTAAGACAGTTTCGACGATTCCACCGAGTGCCTTGAGACATGCCGAACTCTTATTAATTTCGTTCTCGATCGTTGCATCGCCGGACTTATAAGCCACCCACTTTCCTGTCGGTTTCAGTAGCGGTAGGCAATACGGTGCCGAGTCTCGAATTGCTGCGACGTAACGGGTGAAAACCCAATCGTATGTGCGAATGTATTTCTGCTGTTGTGCACAAATTTCCGCACGTTCCGCGAATATTTCAACGTCTATCCTTTGCTGCGTGTTTACCGCCTGATGCCGATTCAATTGGGCGATTATAAATTTTAGGAAACTCACCTTTTTTTTCGATGATTCAACAAGTGTCAACCGTATATCAGGCATACAGATTTTTAATGCGATTCCCGGGAATCCGGCACCCGTCCCAATATCAATCACAGCATCACCACTTCCCAACGAGATATATTCCAAGACACTTAGCGAATCCAGAAAATGTTTATGAACAATCTCATTCTCATCTGTGATCGCAGTTAGATTCATGTGTTGATTCCACTGCAGTAATTCAGTGCGATACAGATTGAATTGTGACACCTGATGTTCAGTTAGCGGAAATCCGTAATGATTGAACGTCTCTTTTAAGTCCTGCTCGTACCTCGCCAATTGCCATGCCTCTTAGTAGTTTTCGGTTCGGATGAATCAACGGTATGAGGTCTCCCGTATGGGCTTCCCCGTCTACGAAAATCGTTTCAGTTATCGGTTGTCAGTTACAAGAAATGTTCGGTAACAATTTACCCCAGTTCGGTATATTCCAAGACTTGCGAAGATTGCTACAAGAAACCCTCTTAACCGAAGACCGAAGACTGACAACTATTAACGCTGACCGCTATCCTGCCGACTGCTGTTTTGCGTTATATTGATGAAGGATGACCGTCAAGATCGAAATGTCCGCTGGCGAAACACCAGGCAAGCGTGATGCTTGCCCGATGGAGGCGGGCCGGATCCTTGCGAGTTTCTCACGGGCTTCCGTTTTTAACCCCTGAACGTTGGCATAGTCGAAGGCATCGGGGATTCGGAAATTTTCCATTTTTTTGAATTGATGAATCTGTCGCTGTTGTCGTTGAATATATCCGTCATATTTTATCTGGATCTCCACCTGCTCAGTCACAGCGGGATCCAAGGATTCAACGGGCGGCACGATCTCGGTTATCTGCTCGTAATGCAGTTCCGGGCGTTTCAAAAGTTCTGCCAAGGATGTGGGTTGCTTCAATTCACCTGTCTCCAGAATACTCGCCAAACTCTCCAGCGTCGCAGGTGTCGGTTTGAGAAGGGTTTCCTGTAAACGTCCCAATTCCGTTTCGACAGCGGCAGCCTTCCTTTGGAACTGGTGATATCTGTCATCATCAACGAGTCCGATCTGCCTACCAATTTCGGTGAGTCGCAAATCTGCATTGTCCTCTCGCAGTGCTAACCTATATTCAGCCCGCGATGTGAACATACGGTAAGGTTCCCGGATGTCCAAGGTAACCAAATCGTCAATAAGGACTGCTATGTAAGCTTGCGATCTGTCGAGGACAAGAGGGTTCTGACCTTTTACCTTTAAAGCAGCGTTGATCCCTGCCATCAGCCCTTGCGCAGCAGCCTCCTCATAGCCTGTGGTCCCATTGAGTTGTCCCGCGAAATAGAGCCCTGGCACCTGCTTTGTCTCAAGTGTCGGTTGCAGTTGCGTCGCGGGTGCGAAATCATACTCGACGGCGTACCCGAAGCGCATAATTTCAGCATTCTCTAACCCCTTGATGCTATGGACCATCTCTACCTGTACATCTTCAGGTAGACTCGCCGATATACCGTTGAGATAGATTTCGTCGGTATCTCGTCCCTCAGGTTCTACGAAGACTTGATGTTCCGTCTTCTCTGCAAAGCGGACAACCTTATCCTCAATTGACGGGCAGTAACGGGGACCGATGCCGACAATACGACCGCTGTACATCGCGGATCGGTGGAGGTTCTGACGGATTAACTTGTGCGTTTGTTGATTCGTGTACGTCAGGTAACACGGAAGTTGGGGCTGTGTAATCCGTTGGGTTAAAAACGAGAAGGGACGCGGATTTTCATCGCCCGGTTGAATTTCCATTTCGCTGAAATCAACGGTTTGGGCGTTGACGCGTGGCGGGGTGCCAGTTTTGAGCCGACCAATCTCAAATCCAAGACTTAAAAAACTTTCAGAAAGTTTCTCTGCGGAAGACTCGCCTGCTCTCCCGGCACTATACGATACATCGCCGATATGGATTATGCCTTTCAGGAAAGTGCCTGTCGTTAGAATCACAGTCTCTCCGAAATAAGCGGTTTTTGTCTGACTCAGAATTCCGATGCATCGCCCCTTTTCGACGAGGAGTTCCTCAACTAATACTTGTTTGATGTCGAGCCGTTTCTGTGCCTCAAGGACACGTTTCATCTCATCTTGGTACGCCTTTTTATCGGCTTGCGCGCGGCTTGATCGAACTGCGGGTCCTTTTTTGGTATTTAAACGTCGAAATTGGATTCCGGTCTTGTCAATATTTTTCGCCATCTCCCCGCCGAGTGCGTCTATCTCTTTAACGAGATGTCCCTTGGCAAGTCCACCAATAGCGGGGTTGCAAGACATCTTCGCGATAGTATCGAGATTGATAGTAACGATGAGCGTTTCGCAGCCCATTCGTGCGGCGGCAAGTGCGGCTTCACACCCTGCATGCCCGGCTCCGACTACGATAACGTCGTAATGTTTTTGATACGTATTCATTTTTTAATGGCTGATGGCCAATTAGAGTCCATCGTAAATGATGCTAATAACAAGTGTCGCGACAATTTCCAGGCTTTTTGGACTGCATTTATCGACTGTATCTTCCACTGTATGCCAATAGGGATAAGTAAAGTCGATAATATTTACCATGGGAATCCCCACCTCGATTAGCGGGATGTGATCGTCCAAGATGGCATCCCCTAAACGGGATTGAAACGGTGCTAAACCGAGCGTTGCTGCGCGCTGCCAGATTGCCTCAGCGAAACCTCGATTGGCATTCCAAGAATAGCGTTCAATTGGGAGTGCCAAATCCTTGTCTCCGATCATGTCTAACAGGATTCCATAGTCCGGTCTCCACTTCCCCAAATTTCGAGCGAAAAATCGAGAGCCGATAAACATATCCTCGACCGATGGACCGTAATCCTCGCCATCGAAAAGAACGATAACAACTCTACGTGGGGGTGGGTATTCCTTGAGGACTCTCGCCATTTCAAGGAGGACAGCAACACCAGAGGCACCATCATTGGCACCCAGGATCGGTTTATCCTGATTTTCTCTCTTTGGGTCCCGGTCGGCGAAAGGACGGGTATCCCAATGTGCTGCGAGTAAAAGTGTCTCGCCACCTGTTGATGGTCCAAATTCTGCCAAGATATTGTTTAGATGCAGCGTGGTTCCCGTTTTTATTTTATACTGATGGGGTTGAAGGGCTACGCTGTTTGCATATTTCTGAAGTTCTGCGAATAGGAAATTCTGCGTTTCGCGATGGGCAACCGAACCGGGGGGACGCGGTCCGAAATCACACTGTTTTTCTAACATGTCAAAGGCGCGTTGTGCGTTAAAAGCAGCGTTCGCTTCGCGCGCGCTATTGACGCTATCGCGAGTCGAGTTTCTTATTCCTCTATCTCGGCTATCTGAATCCGGTTCTGCCCACGCAATACTAAATATACCGCACTGCAAACCGATTAAAAGCGCGACGATCCATCGCTTTTCCATTTTATTCATTTTAAGCTCTGCGTCTACCTTCAAGTGCTTTTGCGAGCGTTACCTCATCAATATACTCCAAATCGCCTCCGACCGGAATACCGTAAGCGATTCGAGTGACAGCGATTTCAAAGGTTTCCAAGTGTTGTGTAAGGTAGAGGGCAGTCGCTTGTCCTTCCGTTGTCCAGTTTGTAGCAAGAATTACTTCGCGCACGGGTTCTCCGTTTACAGCGGCATCCCGAATTCGTTGAAAGAGGGTATTGATTCCGAGTTCGTCGGGTCCTGTCCCGTCCAAGGGTGAAAGAACTCCACCGAGTACGTGGTAGAGCCCCTTATAACCGTTGGTTCTCTCAATTGCCCAAAGATCATCAGATTCTTCAACGACGCAAATTACCTGCCGATCGCGGCGCGGATTTGTACAGATATAGCAGGGATTTGCATCTGTAATAGCGCCACATATATCGCAATAAGATAGGTGTTGTTTTACCTGTGCGATGGCTTCAGCAATTTGGGCAGTCTCAGAGTCAGGTAACTTTAGCATAAAAAATGCCAAACGTTGCGCTGTCTTCTGACCGATCGTTGGCAGCTTTTGGAGCTCGGTTATGAGCTTCGCCAGCGGTTTCGGGTATTCTTGCATTTTTCTAATTATGGGTCCCTATTCAATCGTAAAAAACTACGGGAGCCCCGGTATTTTAATACCCCCGGTCAATTTGCTCATTTCTGCCGACATCATTTCTTGCGATTGTTGCAATGCTTCATTGACTGCCGCGACGATGAGGTCTTCAAGCATTTCTGTATCTTCCGGGTCGACCACCTCTGGTGTAATTCGGAGCGATACGATTTCCTGCTGTCCATTAACAACAGCGGTTACCATACCTCCCCCGACAGTTGCTTCAACGGTGCGGTTTGCGAGTTCCTCTCGAATTTCAAGCATTCGCTTCTGCATTTGCTGTGCTTGTTTCATCAAGTCGTTCATTTTCATTTTTTTAGCTATGGTCCTTCCCTTATGGCTCTGTATGGGCGAGGTCACCTCGCTCCTACGCGTTCCGCACTGGTTTTTTCCAAGGCTTGATTGGATGAAACGATCCATTCGCTCTTGGCGAGACCTATGCGGAATACAATCGAGCACAGTCATTTTTCTAACTATGGTTACTGAGTGTCTACAACCGTTGCCTCGAAAAGGTCAAGAACGGTTTTAAGTTGTGGATCCTCTTGGGCGTCAACCCTACGCATCATTGGTGTTTTCTGTTTTGTTTCTTTTGGTACATCCTCGGATACTACCGATTCCGACACTGTATCCGAAGCAACCAATTCGATTTTTACGGGTTTGCCGACCTCCTGTTTTAGGATATCGGCTACAAGTTTTTGGTCTTCATCCGTTATCATAAAAAAGTTGGAGGGTGAACAGGGAATTTCGACCGTGTTTGTGCCATTCACAGTGGGGACAGATCCCTCTGGTAATGCGTGCTTGAACATCACAGGGAGTTTTGATTTTATCTCATCCCAAAATGAAGGGAGATCTTTCAAATCTCTGAGCCTGTGTGAAACAGTGGGATGGCTATCGGCGGGAATGGTTCTCGGTTCTCGGTTCTCGGTTCTCGGTAGTCCCTTGTGGCGGTTGTTATCATAGGCGGGGTTTATATCCCCGAATTCCGGAACTGTTCCCCGGTTCTCTGGTTTCCGAGAATCGGCTGCCGATTGGTGCCTATCAATTACTGAGGGTTGCGTACTGACGGCTGAAAGCCCCGCTGAATCGAATTTTTGCTCCAATGTCGATAATTTGCCGATTATTTCCTCAAGGGGCATGCCTTCTTCAAGCGAGTTAAGTTGAATGAGTGCTGTCTCTAATTGAAGTTGTGGATAACCATACTGTTTGATGTCTTGATTGGTGTGCATCAAAATTTTGATAATCCGGGACAATCTGTTTACCGACATCTGTTCTGCCTTCTGCTTGAGTCTGGGGATATCTGACTTGGGACTCTGAACCTGTTCACTGAGGCTGCTGTCGATTGCTAAAAGCCGTAAGTCCCGGAAATAACTGATCAGTTGATCCAAGCATTGCGACAAGTCTGTGCCTTGCTTCGTCAGGTTACTGAGAGTTTTCAACCCCTTTGCGAGACCTCTTTCCGTAATTGCTTCGGCAAGTTCCTGAAGGAGGGAGCTGGAACCGAGTCCGATGGTCTGTTCAACGACTTCGATTGTTAAATCTTTTCCAGTGGCGGAAACGAGTTCCAATAGGTTTTCTGCATCGCGTAGACATCCCTCGGATTGACGCGTGATGAGGGTGAGTACATCCAGATCCGCTGAAATACCTTCTTCTTGGGCAATTAACTGCAAACGTTCGATTATCTTTTCATCTTCGAGGTATCGAAAATCGAAATCTTGACAGCGAGAACTGATTGTCTTCGGGATCTTAGCATGCTCGGTTGTTGCCATAATAAATATGACATGGGGCGGCGGCTCTTCAAGCGTTTTCAGTAAGGCGTTGAATGCCTCCGTGGAGAGCATGTGCGCTTCATCTATGATATAAATTTTGTAGGGGCAGGTCGCTGGCGAGAGTTTGACGTTTTCACGGAGGTCTCGGATTGTATCAATACCGCGATTGGAGGCAGCATCCATCTCAATTACGTCAAAGGATCTATCGTGCGAAATTTCGTGGCAAAATTCGCATTGATTGCAAGGTTCTGCTGTTTTAATAGAGTCAAATTGGGTTTCTTGAATGCGGTTGGGACAATTGACGGCTTTGGCAAAGATACGCGCGATCGTGGTTTTCCCGGTGCCGCGCGGTCCCCAAAAAAGGTAAGCATGCCCGATGCGTTCGGAGAGGATCTGATTTTTGAGCGTCGTGGTAATGTGTTCCTGTCCGACAACGTCGCTGAAGTTTTGGGGACGCCATTTTTGAGCGAGAACCTCGTAAGACATCAGGCAATCCTTCCTTGTATAACATGCGCATCGGAATAAGGTGTGTCTATTCCAATGAATCCGCCGAAAAGATGACTATGCACCCAGGGTTGACAAGCGTCTCCAGGCGTTGCCCGCGTCGTTAGCTCAGGTCAGGCACCCTTGCGTCACACGAGCGACTCATTTACCGCTGCTTCCTTCCGGACCTGACGGGGTTCAACAAGCGTCCGTTGCTCAAGACCCAACCCTCAACACCACGTGCGTGGGACAGTCCCCACAGAAACAGGCCGCATCCTGGGGATTCAGTTCTGCTTTAGCGGATTGCAGATACAGGGCACCGCTACCTCCCCACCTAGCATAGCCAAGGCGTTTTTTTAACGATTAGGTCTGAGCGGGGTGTCCGTTGTCCACCCCGATTTAAAATTGTTAAAAAACTTGTTTGCGTTTATGAATGGTTCGTTAACAATTGAAATACTGAAAGGCCAACGTTCGCAGCAGCCCAGAAGTAATCATTAAAAAGTGTGGCGGAGAGAGTGGGATTCGAACCCACGGTACTGCAAAACAGCACACATGATTTCCAGTCATGCCAGTTCAGCCAGCTCCTGCATCTCTCCATTTTATAGTGGTCAGTTATCAGTGGTCAGTTAAGAGAGAGTTTAACTCAACAAACCCGGTCTTTGACCGATAACTGACGACTGACCACTATTAAGTATTAAGTATGGAGCAGACGGGATTTGAACCCGTGACCTCATCCGTGCGAGGGATGCACTCTCCCAACTGAGCTACTGCCCCGTAATGATTGTCAGTTATCAGTCTTCGGTTGTCAGTTAAAGAGCAACCTGCGGAATTCACGCAACTGTTACGATGCTTGAACCGCTTACGCTTTACAACTTGACTCCGAAAAAGATGAAAAACGGAGAGAGTGGGATTCGAACCCACGGTGACTTGCGCCACAACAGTTTTCGAGACTGTCCAGTTCAACCACTCCTGCATCTCTCCTTATTGGTTATCAGTCTTCGGTTATCGGAAACCCTCGGGAACTCACTTGTAGAGGGTAAAGATATTTTCACCTACCACACGATACACTGAAACCCCGCCTGCTATCTATTCGGATTTCTGGCGGCGTTGCTGGAAAAAGGACTTCAGAAGGGCACTACTTTCTTCTGCACAGACTCCACTGACCAATTCAACCCGATGATTCAATCGTTCATCTTGAAGGATATTATAGAGCGTTCCGGCTGCCCCTGATTTCGGGTCTGTTGCTGCGTAAACAACTCTTGGGATACGCGCCAATACAATCGCGCCGGCACACATTGGACAAGGTTCCAACGTCACATAGAACGTGGTATCCACAAATCGCCAGTTGCCAAGTTTTTCGGATGCGGCTTGTAGGACAAGCATTTCGGCGTGTGCGATAGGACTGCCGCGTGTTTCGCGTAAGTTAAATGCTTCAGCGATGAGGCGATCGCCGCTTACAAGCAGGGCACCAACGGGTACTTCTCCTTGTTCGCCTGCCTGTTGGGCTAATTTGAGAGCTCGTCCCATCCAGTAGGAATCGTTATCCACATTTGTCAGCAAATACCTTTGAAGCGCCTGAGAGGATTCGAACCCCCGGCCTTCTGATCCGTAGTCAGATGCTCTAATCCACTGAGCTACAGGCGCGTAGTGAACGGAGAGGGTGGGATTCGAACCCACGATGGCTTACGCCATAACTGCTTAGCAGGCAGTCCAGTTCAACCACTCCTGCACCTCTCCGTCTGGCGGTGGGAGTAGGATTCGAACCCATGGTGGCTTGTGCCACAACGCCCTTTATCAAAAGACAAGACCGCCGCCTTCGTCCACTCCAACCCTTTTATCTTTACCTATAATGGCGGTGGGAGTAGGATTCGAACCCACGGTGACTTGCGCCACAACGGTTTTCAAGACCGCCGCCTTCGTCCACTCAGCCATCCCACCTAATTCCAAAATCGCTATTTCTTAATTATACCACATAAAAAATATAGTGTCAAGGAAATTGTTACTGCATCCTAAGTTTCTGAATGCCATTCCAACGGCTCATTGCGTAGGTAAGGAAGAAGCATACTTTGGAGACGTCGGTGCGCGTGATGTAAGTGTGTTTTAATTGTGCCTTCCGATCTGTTTAACAGAACCGCAATCTCTTTAATTGCCAATTCCCTTCGGTGACGCAGATTGAAAACACGACGCTGACCGGGTGGGAGTTTCCGCACCGCCTCTCGAATGATCTTACCAAGTTCCTTTTCTTCAAGGAGTTTTTCGGGGGACGGGTGAGCATCTGACATCCTTAGGACTTCGTCGGCATCAGGTGGTAATTCTTCAAACGTCAGGACTCTGTTACGGTTACGCCGCCGCTGAAAGTCAATGCTACTATTGATAGCGATTCGGTAAATCCAACTGTAGAACGCAGAGCCACCCTTGAAGTCGGGTAATGCTTTAAACGCTTTTAAAAATACCTCTTGGCTAATATCTTTTGCTATTTCTCTATCACGAATGCGCTGATAAATAAGGTTATATATTTTCTTTTGATATTTAAGAACGAGCGGATTAAAAGCTTCTATGTCACCATTCTGAAACCGATTGACGAGTTCATCCTCATCAATGTGCTCAAGTTCCGAGGCTGTGTATGCGCTGGTGGATTTTCGAGTGTTCATCATGTTTTTTCTCCGTATCGGGTTGAGTTTAAGGGACTTGGATTCACGATGCCACAAGCGAACGCAAGTTGGCTTAAAAATTTATACACCACAGGTGTCAGAAAGTTCCAATTTTTTTAATGTTAAGTCTGTTTTTCCCGTGTTTTAGACAGATTAAAGAAGGTTTTTGTTCGTTTTTTTTGGAAAACTGAATGGCTCTGCCATAGGCTTGCGACGTGTTGACATACCGACTGCTTTGCGGTATTCTATAGACACGGTACAAAAACGTTGAGATCTAAACGAGGGATCCTGATGCGTCGGTATAGCATTCAAACCAAAATTGTTCTTCCCTTTCTGATCCTATTTGCGTGTGTCACTATCTTTGTGCCATTGCTAACAGTTGAACTGTTTGCGTGGAAATACAGTGAACAGTTTACACGTGAAACCCAAGGCTGGCTCGACACCATCGTAGAGACTGGATTTATTCGGGAACCGAGCGAAAAAATCAAGAAAGCGTATAGTGTAGAAATTATGGTTTTCGGTTCCGATTACACGCTTAACGACAGCACGTTAGTTGGGCTTTCTGATACTGAACAGGACTGGGCAAACTTAGCGGAAAAAATGAAGCTGCGTGAAGTCAAAGATCACCTCCGAGAAGCCAGCAACATCCCTATTACACACGATGTGGTGCTCGCTGGAAAGCCTTACAAGGTTTTTTATCTTTCACTCCGTCCTGAACGGTTCTACTGCTTATTGCGTCCGATGGAAAAGATAGCCGAAGCGAAACGGACCCTGACATGGTATATGTTAGGTATTGCGGTTCTCGTTATGGCACTGATTGCATTTATCAGTTACCGAATCGGTAAGAATTTGACGAACCCGATTAAGGTTTTGGTCGATTCCACGGCTCGTGTCGCGACAGGCGACCTGGACGAACAGTGTGAGATTAAGACGCATGATGAAATTGGCGATCTCGCGGCTGCATTCAACCAGATGACAAGGGACCTCAAAGCGTCGAGAGATCAGTTACTGCAAGCGGAACGATTGGCGACGGCGGGAAAAATGTCTGCCTCCTTCGCGCACGAGATCCGAAATCCGCTGTCATCTATGCGGATGTTGGCACAGATGTTGCTGCAGAAGCCGGAAATGTCGGGAGAGAAACATCAGCAATCCGTTCGTTATATTCTTGAGGAAATTGAGCGAATTGATACCATTGTGAAAGGTTTAATGGACTTCGCACGTCCCTCGTCGCTTGACCTGAAACAACAGCGGATTACCC
This sequence comes from Candidatus Poribacteria bacterium, assembly GCA_009839745.1. NCBI lineage: Bacteria > Candidatus Poribacteria > Candidatus Poribacteria bacterium. The sequence continues at coordinate 11,993 of VXPE01000121.1, read as the reverse complement.
CTATCCTACAAACGGTTCTCTCTTTGATGGAAGCCAACTTAGCGCATCACAACATCCAACTCGTCTTAGATGTGTTACCTGAAACCCCAGAAATCCAATTTGATTCAGATAAACTGAAGCAGGCGTTTATGAATGTGGTCCTGAATGCCATGGAGGCGATGCCGCAAGGTGGAGTGCTGCGGGTGTCCACCTTTACGGAAAACGATAGCGTCTGTATCAAGGTTAAGGACACAGGCATCGGGATACCAGCGGAGGATTTAGAGCATCTCTTTGAACCGTTTTTCACCCGGAAGGCGAGAGGCACAGGACTTGGATTAGCGAATGTCAAACGAATCCTTGAAGAGCATGGCGGCACGGTAGAGATTGACAGCATTCCCGATGAAGGGACGGAAGTGTTGTTATGGTTGCCGGTGGATACTTCTGCGTGAAAGCGTCTAACAGGTTATGCTACAAGGTGGCACAGACCAAGTGGAAAGTAGAATAACGCTACTTCAGCTCAAATTGTGCTATTGAAAAAAATGGGGATGTGGTATACTTATCGCCGAAAGCATAAGAACAGGAAAGGCAAGAAATTGATTCAGCAACAAACTCGAGATAGTCTTACGTGGCGCGCAGTGCTTATCGGGTTGGCGTGCGCTACGACTGAATGTCTTCTCGCACCCTATAACGATTACGTCATCCGTAACATATTTCTCGCAGGTGGACATTTCCCTGTCGCTCCGTTCTTTGTTCTAACGATTTTTGTATTGGGAATCAATGTTTTCCTGAAGCGGGTCCACCCTTCCTCGGCGTTCTCCCCCGGAGAGCTTGTCACGATCTGGTGTATCATGCTTGCGCCAGCAGGTATCCCGTCCTCTGGGATGATGCGCTATGCCCTCAGCCCGATGGTGGCGTATCAGTACCTCGCTACCCCTGAAAACGATTGGGAGTCGCTCTTCCATCATTATATCCCACAGTGGCGCGTTGTTCGCGACCATACCGCTGCGCAGTCTTTCTTTGAAGGTTTGTTCGATGGGGAATCCGTGCCGTGGGGACCGTGGATCGTTCCTATCCTAACGTGGAGTGCCTACGTTCTCGTCGTCTATTTCGTGATGATCTGCTTGTCGGTGCTACTCCGTAAGCAGTGGGTGGAATATGAACGCTGCGCTTTTCCGCTCGTTAAGTTACCTGTAGAAATGGCGGCACAAGATAGAGGGAGCCTCGGTCCGCTCTTTAAGAACAGTGCCCTCTGGTTCGGGTTTGCGTTTCCAGTCTTCCTGCATACGATGAACGGTCTCCATACGTTCTTTCCGTCCATGCCGCATGTCCCGCGCGATTTTTGGCTGAACGCGTACCTCTCTGAAAAGCCGTGGACCGCGCTTCGTCCGTTTCAGATCGTCATCTTCTGGTCTATGGTGGGGTTCAGTTATCTGCTCACTTTGGAGGTCTCGTTCAGCATCTGGTTTTTCTTCGTGTTTTACAAACTCCAGTGTCTATTGGGTGTGGTCCTCGGTTTCCAACTGACTTCGGGCCCCGGCGTGCAGTGGACAGGTAAGTCGTTTAGTGCGGCACAGGAGGCAGGTGCGTGTCTGACGTTTGTTGCTATCGCGCTCTGGAAAGCGAGACATCACATTAAAACCATGTTCGAGTTCCGTCCTTCCGATGAGGCATTGCCCCACGGGGTTACGATCTTCGGACTGCTTGGTGGTATCTGCGTGCTTGCGTTTTTCAATCATTTGATGGGGATGTCCCTCCTCTTTGCTTTCGGTTTTGTGCTTTTCCTGCTCGCGATGTATGTCTTGCTGACGTGGCAAGTGATTAATGGTGGCATTCCGTTCATCAATCCATCGTTTTCACCCCAAAGTTTCTTTTTAACAACCTTAGGCACCTCAAAAATCCATCCATCCACGTTAACATCTATAATGATGCACCCGGTATGTCTCACGTTAGACCTTCGTGAGTTTATGATGCCGAACATCATGAATGGATTGAAAGCGGCAGATGACGCTCGTGTCAAACGCCGGCAGCTGCTCATCGCGATGGCGGTTGCGATGGTTATCGGGCTTGGTGTTTCCTATTACTCTGCGATTAAGATTAGTTATGCACACGGTGCACCTTACACGGGTGGGAGTTGGTTCATGCGTCAACTTGAGGGACTCCTCGTCAGCCCAAAAACAAGCACGAATTGGACAAACACGGGCTTTATGGTGTTCGGGAGCGGGTTCACAATCTGGTTGATGTGGATGCGCCAAACTTTTATCTGGTGGCCCCTGCATCCACTCGGCTATACGATGTTGAGTTCATGGGCAACGTTTAAACTGTGGTTTTCTATATTTTTGGGCTGGGGTCTGAAGTTTAGCATTGTGAAATACGGCGGGTTGAAGGCATATAGAAGCGCAAGACCTATCTTTCTCGGACTCGTCCTCGGAGAGATGACGTGTGCCGGACTCTGGGCAATTATCGGCATGATTACGGGGATTAGTACGGGATATCGTATTTTACCGGATTAACGTATGGTGCCATTTTGCCTTGACATCCACATCAGAAGCGTGTAAAATTCTTAAGACCAGAGGATCAAATCTTTAAACTTTTAAGGAGATATACCCATGAAAAGAGTTTTTCTGCTCTCGATAATCCTTTGGACACTCATATCGCCTGTATTCGCCGAATTAACGGTTCAAGACCTTGAGAAGATTCGCTCGATTATCAAAGAAGAAATAGAAGATGAAACTGCGCCGATAAAAACCAAAATCGAGTCTATAGAAACCAAAATCGAGTCTATAGAAACCAAAATCGAGTCTATGAACGATAAAATATCTTCTGTAAAAGAGGATGTGGCAGCCCTGAGTGGAAGGGTGGACGGTGTTGAGAAACAGATCTCGTGGTTGATGGGTGTCATTATCGTCGTTGTGGGTATCCCACAGGTTATTATGGTATGGCAGAGTCGAAAAAATCGTGAACAAGAGAAACGGATCGAAGAACTCGCCCAGGAAATAGAAACGCTGAAACAGCAGATTGCAAATTCCTAACGGCCTCCATCTATTTGAGAGTGCTTTGGAAGTCTTTAAGAAACTATGAAAAGATACATCGTTTTCCTACCGCTTCTTTCCGTCCTCTGTTTATTATGTATCGGATTGACTTCGGCTTTTTCAGTAGATTTTATTAGATTAGAGCGTGAATTCGGAGGGAAAGGCTCAACCCAAGGACGGTTTGGCAAGGACATTCACCTCGCTTTTGACGACCAAAACATCTACGTCAGCGACGCCGAAAATAGGCTTATCCAGAAATTATCGGCGACAGGCGAATTTCTGTTTCAAATCCCTGAAGTCCCAGCATCTCCAGACAATATCCTGCGGAAACCTGGACACCTCGCCGTAGATAGTCTCGGGAATATCTATGTTGCTGATGTAACCATTCAGCACATTGCAGAGACAGGAACCGAAGCAGGTGCTCCGAAAGTCTATATGTTCGTTCCGTGTGTCCACAAATTCAGTGCGAAGGGTGAGTTGTTAGATACCCACTTTGTGGATCCTGTAGATGTTCTCCCCAAAGTCGTTTTGCCAGCGAACCTTATCATTGACGAGCAAGGGAAAACCGCTTTTGCCATTCAGCCGAAGGGATATGACAGAGCCCTCCGCGTGGCACTCAACTCTCAAAATGAACTCTACGTTTTAGATGCGGAACTTGGACGCGTCCATAAGTTCAGTACCGATGGAGCGGTATTGCTCACTTTCGGGAGATATGGGGCAGGCGAGGGGGAGTTTGATATGGATGCCTCAGACATCGCAATTGACCCGCGGGGAAATGTGCTTATTGCAGACACCGGGAACCACCGCATTGTGAGGTTTGACGCGGTGGGAAAACCGCTCGGGAGTTTTGGAAGAAAAGGCCGAGGCAACGGTGAATTTATGAAACCGATGGCACTTGTCGCCCTCCCTACCGGTGAGATCCTCGTTAAAGATACCAGTCGGTTCCGTAGAAAAGTCGGGGGGCTGCCGGAAGTCATTGCGCTCTCACCGACATTAACGCAACTGACGGAGCTCACGCCAGGTCAAGCGGAACTTTCTGACGCGATTACGAATGCGACGCGTCTACGATACGGTCCGTTTGCCCAGAGTCCTGCTACGGCTGCCGATAATGCCGCCTTGAATCGACGCGTCCGGTTACTGGAAGAAGCAGAATATAGTCGATATTATGCCGAAGAAACCGATGCAGAGGACAAGGAAGAACTCGCTGAAGAGCTGAAACGCAAAGACATTCGTCTGACGCTCTTTCACAACATCATCTCGCGTATCCAGAAGTTCGATCTCAATGGACGGTATCTCGGACGCATCGTTTATGAAACCGATCAACTCAGCGAGGAAAAGCACGATCAGACCTTCTTGGATCTGGATGCTGCTGGATACCTCTATCTACGAGATGATAGCGATTTTACCATCGCACAATATTCCGTCAGTGGATTCACCGTGAAACCCTCACATATGAACGGTTTTTATAGCGTTCGTGCCGCCAATCTGCAAAACAATTATTTGGAAGATTACGAAGATATTGACTTTTCAACGGATGTTCAAGATAAACTCAATCAATTAGAACTGAAAAATATGTTTGGGTGGACTTACAGCCTTTCTGAACGGTGGCACTTGACATTCCTTGATGAGTTGACGTATGGCGAACAAGATGAACGTTATGTTACGCCTGCGAAGGTAGAGGATAGCTACGATTTCGAGACACAGGCGTTAGAAAATGCGTTCGCCGCGAACCTGAAATTTATCACGAATCCGAATCCGTATCGCTATAAGGAATTGAACCTATCCATTGGTCGTGTCGATGGCACGTCTGACTTAACACAGGATGCCCTCTTCCCAGACCTCAACAAACAGCGTAGAGTGGACACCGGCGATGCGAGATCTACAGTCATTGAACTCAATTGGGATATCTGGTCCCGAACGAATCTATGGCTTCGTTATGCGGATCTGAATCCTGCGGAAACAAGCCGCAATTTTATCCGTAGGTTTTACGATGTTTCTGGGGATCTCTACGAAGTGTTTGGGAGCCGTAATGAGGCGCGTCAGTTCCTCGGAGAACTCACGATAAAATTTTAAATGGATAAAACCAGAATCGTAGCCTGCAACATCGCCGCAGGCGGATCTACGGCGGGTAATTTTGTTTAACCTATCCCCCTGACCGAACCGCAAGGAATAATTAAAAAATGGAATTTCGTGCTCTTTATCCTGAAGAATTAGAAGCATGGCTGGACCATGTCACGTCTGTCTTTACGGGTGGTCGCCAATATTTCTCCAATCATTGGCATAACGATCCGTGGCGGGATGCGGAAGGCATCCGGATCGCAGTTGATAAAGGGAGTATTGTTAGCACGGTACGTGTCTTTATCCGAAAGATATTTTTGCATGGGGAGCCGATAACGGTTGGTGGCATTGGAGAGGTCAGCACGCGTCCAGACTACCGCCGACGCGGCATTGCCACGCAGCTCCTCCAAGATTCGATCCGGTTCATGGAGTCCCGCGATATCGTCCTTTCCTCGTTGCACGGAAGCCAACACATCTATTCAGTTGAAGGATGGGAAAAGGTGCCTCGCTATCATGCAAAACAATCTTTCAGTGCTGAAAGCCGGTCCGTGTGGGAAGTCCGCCCGATCAATTTTGATGATGAAGCCGAAGTTAAGCAGATTGCTGCACTCTACGACGGGTACGCCCGTAAATTCAACGGTACCTTTGTCAGGGACGACATAGCGTATTGGACAGAGTGGGTGCAGACGGAGTCTCCGAACGCTTGGGTTGCTGAACGTGCAGGCAGTATTGAAGGTTATATTTCCCTCTACCAGGATGACAACGAACTAAATGTTGAGGAGTTTATTGCTTCAGAGAATTCCTTTGAAAAAGACAAAGGTAAAGAACTCTTTGAAGGTATGATCTGTAATATCATAGCGCAGATGGATATGGAATCGTTTGAGGTTGTCTATCCTGCCCCAATCGCCGATGGCTTTAACGCATCAGCGATTGAAGAACGCGGGAGTACGATGTATCGTATCAATCAACCCGCCGTGCTTTCCGAGAAGATGGCATCCCCTACATTCAATTCAATTCCGAATCTGTTACACAATCAACCGAAACCTTTGGCGCAAGGCCTCAAGTCGCATCATATCTTTTGGTATACCGACGGATTTTAAAGACAGCCCTTCCGCTAAAGTCTACGGATCCGCATCGGTTTCCCACCAAGGATTCCCGGATTGGCGACAATTCTAACCACAATTATTTTCCTCCATAGTGAGATTTGTTAATCTTGCATAGATATTCTACCAAAATTTGCAGTTCACATCAAATCGTTCTGTTAGATTACCTTCCGATCCTCTACAAAAAATTTGACTTCTAACCCCACACAGTATATAATCGTTTTTGTGGCAAAAGGGTTTATCACGTTTTCGGTTTCCCATAGTTTGGAGCAACAGAATAGCGGAGGATATGGACATGGCAAATTTACGCGTTGGAGTGATTGGCTGTAGCGGTATCGGCACAACGCATGTATCAGGGCTGGTCGATATGCAGAACGTTGAACTGGCTGCTGGCTGCGATTTTGTTCAAAGCACATTGGATGCCTTCAAGGAAAAATATCAGGACACCTGGGGCAATATTGCCTTGTATACCAACCATCAAGAGATGCTTGCTGCTGAGAATTTGGACATCGTGACAGTGGCGACCTCCGATCATCGGCATGCTGACCTCGTTGTTGATGCGGCAAATGCCGGTGTCAAGGGTATCTTCTGTGAAAAACCGATGGCGACCAGCATCGCAGATGCCGATAGGATGTTGGAAGCAACGGAGCGAAACGGGACGATTCTTTCAATTGACCACACCCGTCGGTGGCAGCCGTTGTGGCGGCACACTAAAGATGTTGTCGTCGGTGGTGGACGCATCGGAGAAGTCCAGTATGTCATCGGCACCTTGAGTGGCGGGCGCGCGATGCTCTTCCGCAATGGCACACACCTGGTTGATGCCATCTGCTACTTCGCTGATTCAGATCCGGAGTGGGTCTCTGCCGAATTAGAGGACGGCTACGAGGGCTATAACGAGTATAAAGGTGATGGGGGACACGTCCCCGCAACCGAACCGTCGGCACACGGATATATCCACTTTGCGAATGGCGTGCGTGGTTATTATGCGGGTGGTCCAAAGACAACCCTCTCCGGGTTTCGTGTGGAGATTGTTGGCACCAACGGCTATATTCTCATTAGTGATCAAGGGGCAACGATCCATCAGGACAATGTTGTTGAGACAATCGAGGCACCGACATGGGACATCGTTGGTATCCCCGCGGGTCCTCGAGAGTTAGTGGGTCTTATCACAGAGGGTGGAGAACCCGTCTCGCCTGGAACTGAGGGGTATAAGGTTGTCCAGATTATTATCGGTTTTTTGACCTCGCAGCAGCGTGACAATGGGAAAGTCAAACTACCTTTGTCCGGTAGTTAGTGTTTGTCGGTTTTTAAAACAATCGCGTTCTCAGGGGTCCACTGTAGATAGACTATATCGCCGCGTTGAAAGCGATATCCATCTCTTGTCCCCGTGTTCTGTTGGTGGACAATAAGTGGCGTCGGGTAATCGGTTTGGACGGTGTATTGAAGCATTGTGCCGAGATAACTTTCGTCCTGAATCACGCCGCGTAGGCAGTTCGCAATATCAGAGATGGGGGTCGTTCTCAGGTCAACGCGCTCTGGACGGAGCGCGAGGGTGACAGGTGTGTCTATAGGCATGCTGTTGTTCGGTGTACTGACAATCTTAAGGGGTGGCTCCGTTGCCAGTGTAATTTCGTTTTGGCTGATAAGTGTCCCTTCAAGGAAGTTGGAAGTGCCGATAAAGTCTGCGACGAAACGCCCCTGTGGTGAATCATAGATTTCAGATGGCGTTCCGACTTGGAGGATTCTACCATCGTTCATCACGGCAATCCGATCGGACAGTGCCAATGCTTCCCCCTGGTCGTGCGTGACGTAGACGAATGTGATACCGACTTTACGCTGCAGTGCTTTTAGCTCCGATTGCATCTGTTTTCGGAGTTTCAGGTCGAGTGCTGAGAGTGGCTCATCTAACAGCAGAATGGTGGGTTCATTGATGAGTGCGCGAGCGAGGGCTACACGTTGCCTCTCACCCCCAGAGAGTTCACTCGGTTTCCGGTCGTCGTACCCCGGTAACTGAATTAAATCTAATGCGCGTCCAACGGCACCAGAGATTTCGGCTTTGGTGGCTTTCTTCATCTGTAGTCCAAACGCGATATTCTGCGCGACGGTTTTATGTGGGAACAAGGCGTAATTTTGGAAGACGGTGTTGACTGGACGGCGATAGGGGGGTGTTTCTGCCATCAGTTCGCCGTTGATGGATACTTCTCCGGTGGTGGGATACTCAAATCCGCCGATGATGCGGAGCGTTGTCGTTTTTCCACACCCACTGGGTCCAAGCAGTGAAAAGAACTCGCCACCTTCTATCTGTAGAGACACATCGTCAACGGCGACGGTGTCCCCGAATTGCTTTGTTACGGATGTGAGGGTGATCTGTCCTATAGACATTTTTTTAACGATTGGGTTTTCGCTCCGATTTTTCCGTTGTCAAAATCGGGTTTTTGCCCAGTGCAAATGTGATTTTAGCAATGAGTCTGTTAAAAATTGTGATTCTGCGTTGCCCTCTGACAAATGACGATGTTTTCTTCGTGCATCGTTTTAGATGTTTCGCCTGCAATATTAGAAGGGCTGTTCTTCTTCGGCATCCGTTTGTTTGGTATATTTCTGACGATGGTAGCCTTATGGACAAACCCATGCTGACGAAAGGCATCAACTACAAATTCGTCCGTAGGTAGCATAATCCCCTTGACTCGGCGATTCCCAACGACATAGCATATTGTGGCGTGCGGCGAACACACTTGTGCTATTGAATTGATGCTACGCTCAAGGTCAATGTAAAACGCAGACACTTCCTCCGCTCGCTTCTCATCAACCGAACGGATTTTCTCAACAGCTGACGATACTGGAGAGTCGGTCAATATTTCTTTTGAACGAAGTCCGCCCATTGCGAGTTTTTCAACTTTGCGAGCATTTGGTAATCCGATCCATTCTGCCGCGAGCCGAGAAAATTGCCCATACGCCACGGTGGTCTATGAGTCTCCATAAGGAGGGGATGTAATTACTATATCATACCCCGCAGGTGGATGCGGTGTTGGGAGTTCACCTTGAACGGTATTTACCATAGATACCGATACTTTAACATTTTTCGTCATCGTCAGGAAATTCCGGATTCAAATAACCTATAATCTCTCGATCTTCCCGACACTTCGGGTAGGCATCCATCAACTGGGCTTCTGTCGTCACGCTGATATGCTCATCGCAAAGAACCCTCTTCTCAGGCGTCTCTCTATCCACCGACAATTCGTTCCCGTAGTGGTACACCGTATGTCCTGTGGACTTGAGCCCCCAGCATGTCATCCGGGTCTTCTGTGCAAACGCATCCGCCGAAAAATCTGAATGTATCGCTGTCTGCGCTGAACCCAACACATGAAACCTTAAGGGAGTATATCCCGGATCCGGTTCAAAAAACGGATTCACATAAAGGTCCCTCCTATTTTCCAAACTTTTTCCCTCCCTTTCTCTTTTTTAGATGACCCCACGTTCCAATCTTGATTCTTCGTCGTATCAAACTCGGAGCGGCAGCGACAATCGCTTCCATCGCTTTCTGTTTCACTAAAAGCACATCTACTTCGTCGGTTTGACCATCATTGTTGACATCCGTATCGTAGGAAACGTTATTTTCAATAGCACTCCGGACGATTAAAACATCGGACAGATCAACATAGCCATCATTGTTTACATCCGCATCTATAGCGACTGAAGCTTTTTCTTGAATAGACAATCGACCCCAATCCGCTAAAAATGCAGCGTCCGTATACCTTAAACCATATTCTTCCAATTCCGACCCGTCATTGCCCGTCGCCATTATATTCTGTCCGCCCCCGGGTAAATGTTGTTGAGCGTGTGATAAACCAAAAGCGTGCCCAATTTCATGTGCTAATGTCGGCACCAGTCGATTCCTGTTTTCATTAATAATCAACAACCACTTACAATCATCTCTCAATTGATTCGCACCCGGCCAGTGCCAACAAATGGGCAGTGCATATCCTAAAGTCCTATTCGGGAAAATATCACGCCGCCCTACAAACACAATGTTTATTTTGTTCTGTATATGGTTCTTATCAAACTCATAAGCTCCGTCACGTATACTTTCCCATGTCCACTCTTCAACTTTCAGTTTTCCTTGAATTATTTCAATTTCAGGATTAAAACCGAAAGTTTTTTTACCGAATCCATGTTTATCCATCTCTGACGCAAAAAAGACTGAACTTTGATTATCGCCTCACGCAGAAAATCAATTTCAGCTTGACTCGGCGATTTCACATCAGACGACTTCAAATAAGCAATCTCTATTGACGGTTGTGCAGAAACACCCCACAAAATATTAAGCAAAAGCACCACTACGCATAAAAATCTTCCTATTTTCATATCAACTCCCTAAAACATTGATAGTTTTCTGACATTTGCGAATGCACCGATGAACTCCAATCACAAGAAAATATCCTTGCCCGCCAGCACCGCAGACTTTATAGCCCCACGCGCCAGCCTTCCGTGCCGCTTCTTCCATAGAAGCAATAACCCCGTTGGAAATATCAGGATGCCATCGCTTTTTCAAGTTCCATCCGGCAGTGACCTTGGCACCAAATCGCCGGATAAGTATGGAAACAGTGGGTGTACTCTTTGGTATCGACGTCCTGAAAATTCTATGATTCGTCTCTGTACTTTAGGCTCCCTGGAGGCATACCTGCAGGTTTTCCGTTCAAATGTATCAAGATGTTAGAGTTCAAGTTCTATTGTCTCTCCAGTGGATAGACGGACACTAAATTCTGTCACGGATGGTTCAACTTCTATTATTGACTTTTTAACTTCTGCTTCTACTCCAAATCTTTGATTTATTAACTCAATCTTTAGTATCTCAGAATCTTCATTATTAAATGGATTGACGACGACTTCCTTAATCAGAGAATTAGGGGTCACCGGACAACGCACCCCACTTTTAGATAAACCTTCACTCAATATTGAAGCATGTCTCGCGTATGATAACTTAGCATTTCTCCAAAAATGGATAATCAAATTTTCCATATCTGTTATATTTTGGGAAGACGTATTAATATTCCTAGGTAGTGTTTACATTGTGGCTCCGGATCCAGTCATGGCAAGGCTTCCATAGTTCTGCAATATCCATTTGATCTATAGACGTAAATTCTGATAGGCACTGACTTCCGGACGATTTTTATGATGGAATGTAAACACAACGTAGTAGTCGTTCAATGTTGAGTTTTTGGGTATAGTCTTTTGAGTTTGATACGTGCGTCTTTGGTGGTAAATCGCCAATCGACGCGGTTCGCCGTCTGATTGCGATACACCTGCCACGCCTCGACTTCTGCTCGAAGTGTCTCTACGTCAGGGATCCGACGGTTCAGACATTGCCTTGAGAGAACACTGAGTTCAATCTCTGCGATGTTCAACCAACTCCCATGTTTTGGGGTGTGGACGATCTCTAACCGTGAAGACAATCGCTGTGCCTCCTGAGCCTCAAACGCTTTGTAGAGAGAGGCGATTTTATGCGTATTGAGATTATCACAGACCAATGTCACTCGCAGAGCATCGGGATAGACTTCATCTAAAAGATATTTGACTTCTTCTGCCCAATCGACAGCGGTGCGGCGGTCTCGGATTCAGACGCGTCGCCAGCCTTGTAGGGCGTTGGTAAATAAGAAAGCAGAAACCACGTCAATGCGCTTATACTCGTAATCTATGCGTGCGATGCGTCCGGGTTTACCCGGCACAGGAGCCCGAAGGTGTTGGTGCAACACCACAGGACGTTCATCCATCGCAACAACGGGACGCTTCGGGTCTTTGGGACGCGCGTAAACGTCTAAGACCTGCT
>VXPE01000120.1 GCA_009839745.1 Candidatus Poribacteria bacterium | reverse complement strand
ACCGCACTGTCTATGAAACCGAAGCCCACGCCTTTAGGCGTTGGGTGCTATCACCGAAGATTGACCCGGCCGCCGCCTCAGGTCCTTCCAATCGCTCCTGCATGCCATCAATCTGCAGAGACAAAGTAGTAGTTGAGTAAACTAGGACTTCAGGATATGCCGAACCGCAAACAGAAGCGGCCAAATTGGAAACGACTTCGCAATTCTCGCAAGTTGATTAAACAACTTGAGCGCAAAGGCTGGTACTTGCATAACAGTAAAGGCGACCACCATCACTTCAAACATAATACCGAACCAGGAAAAGTGACCGTCCCACATCCAAAGAAGGACATAGCGATAAGTACATTACGGCGTATCTACCGACAGGCGGGTTGGGACTGGAACTAAAGGAACCGATTAACGCATCTATGGGGAGATGCGCAATCTGGAAATAGGTGAATTAGGTGGATGGAGAGGTATTTTATGCATAAACAGTATCCCATTGTTATTGACAAAGATCCAGACAGCGATTACGGTGTGACCGTCCCAGATTTACCTGGATGCTACACTTTCGGCGACACCATCGCGGATGTCCTAACGCAAGCCGTGGAAGCGGTTGAATGTCATCTTGAAGGCATGTTGCTCGATGGCGACCCGATCCCCGAACCCAAAGACATCGCATATCACGAAACAAATCCAGAATATGTCGATGGGGTCTGGAAAACGATAACTATAAAATTCCCTGAACTTCGGCATTATTCCATTGTGATTCACAAAGATCCAGACAGTGCCTATGGCGTAACTGTTCCAGATATGCCGGGCTGTTTTACTGCCGGAGACACGCTTGAAGATGCCTTGAAGCAAGCCAGAGAAGCCATTGAATTTCACATGGAATGTTTGTTGCTTGATGGATATCCGATCCCTGCATCCAAAGACATCGCTTTCCATCAAGATAACCCAAACTACGCCGATGGACAATGGGAATCCGTAACCGTAATTCTTCCAACAGACGTGTCTAAAATTCAGGTGGATCAACCCGGCCCAATTCAACGACTTTTCCGGTGGTTCAACCAAACGACACAAGTTGTTAGATAGATACGCTGGAAAAATTAACCACTATAGGGAAGGCGGCGGCAAGCATGACCGGGAGGGCGAAGGTGAACACGACTAAGGGAGTTTCGATTTACATCTCTCTATTTGTATTGATATGGCTATTCGGGTTCGCAACGCACGCTTATGCAGAGAAGCCCCCCGAAAATATCCTTAACAACGGTGATTTCGACCTCAATCTTGAAGGGTGGCACCACTGGACACACGCCGATGCCGCTGCTCTCTTTCAAATTGAAGGCGCGAAACCCCACTCCGTTGAACCCGCCAATAAGTTGGCGACCACATGGGCAACCCTCAAAGATTTGTAACCGCTCTGGGCAATGCCAGACCCTCCAATAATTTCCTAAAACTAAATGATCCTACCCTTATTCAGGGTTTTCCTTGCATATGAGCCCAAAACAGTGTTATAGTATATGTGGGTGTCAAATGAAGAAGGTAAGCAGTGTTCTGTTCCTACCAGATGAGATACATTGCACGTCATGGGTTTACAAACCCAGGGGATGAATTGATGAAACTTGATTTATGCTTTACGCTCTTCTGCGCGGCAGTCATTGCTTTCGCGTTCGCGTCTACAGAAGTAGCACACGCCCAATCCATTGAAGATGGACTGGGAGGGCATTGGACCTTTGATAAAAGCGATACCGATGCCAAGATCGCCAAAGATGCTCTCGGTGAAAACGATGGGGAGATTAAGGGTGCCCCGAAAATTGTAGAAGGCATTGTCGGAGACGCACTTAGATTCAACGGTAAAGAAGATTATGTCGTCATGGGAGCCGCCACCACAGGGCAGGATCTTACCTACGCAATGTGGATTAAACCGACAGCCCTACCCGAGGGTCCTAAAGTTATTATCTGGGACGATGATCCACAGGGCGGTGGCGATTCGTGGTTGGAACTCTTAGCAGATGGCACGATACAAACCCAAAGAGGTGGCGATGGATTCGGTGTCTTCAAAACTGAGACTGCCGTCGAAGCGGACGAATGGACGCACGTCACGTTTGTTGCTGCGGGTGAGGACGAGAAAAAATTTCTCTATATCAACGGTGAACTCGATGCCGAGGCGGACGGAAAGATAAACAGTCGCGATACACGTAGCCATGTTGTTGTCGCTGTCGGACACGACCGGAACGCCTTTATCAAACCCTTCTATTTTGACGGCGATATTGACGATGTCGCTGTCTATCACCGTGCATTAGATGACAAAGAAGTCATGGACAATTATCAAATCGCCTTTGATGTTGAACCTACGGGGAAACTTGCACTCACGTGGGGAGCTATCAAAGCACATTAAGTTTTTTGAATCGGCGGCTGAGTGGATTGCATCCAATCTTGGTCGCCTTCACAACAATCAGGCGCAACACGATGTCAAAATTATACACTGAGATTCCCGAGAAACTACAGCAATTTATCAGTGAACAAAAAATCTTTTTTGTCGCAACCGCGACAGCCGATAGCAGAATCAATCTGTCCCCGAAAGGCATGGATTCGTTACGGGTCTTGGGTCCAAACCGCGTCGCTTGGTTAAATGTAACGGGGAGCGGGAATGAAACCGCCGCGCACGTTCAAGAAAACCCGCGAATGACGCTCATGTTTACCGCCTTTCAGGATAATCCGATGATCCTCCGACTCTACGGCACTGCGAAGGCGATACACAAAGACGATGCCGAATGGCAAATGCTCTTCCCGTTATTCACGCCGCTCCCCGGGGCAAGGCAGATCTTTGACCTCAACATTGACCTCGTGCAAACCTCGTGTGGAATGGCTGTTCCGGTTTATGATTATGTCGGTGAGCGGGAGCAACTGAACGCCTGGGCAGCGAAAAAGGGCGAAGACGGCGTAAAAGCATATTGGAAAGAGACCAATCACACCAGCCTTGATGGAAAACCAACTCGTTTCGCTTGAGCAGTTGTTGATGTTCAGTTATCAGTTAAACTTCTCTTGTTAACCGAAAACTGACAACTGATAACTATTAAAAAATGAAATTATTACTTATCCTCGTTACCCTCTGTATAGCATTCTTACCTGTCACACACGCGCTTCCACCGGATTCCGAACTCCAAAGCGCGATCCAAACCGCTCAACAGTTCACCACTCTCAAACCGAGATATACCGCAAGCGAAATAACCGAGTGTGTAACCGATAGTTTTGTCACCATCGCCAAGAATTGGCAAAACTTGCCCTCTGTGCATCGGCAGAAGTTGAAAGGTCTTTTCCTTCGACCCGGACTCCCCGGTAGTTTCTTCGGTGAAATAGAACTACCAGAGCGGTTCGACACACCGCACTTTAAACTCCATTACACGCGTATCGGTCGGCATGCCCCGCCGCTTGAGGATTTCCACCCGCGCAATGGCGTGCCTGATTATATTGATCTCTGTGCCGATGCAATGGAACGGGCATATCACGTCCAAATCGACCTGATGGGCTTCAAAATCCCTTACAGCGACTTTTGGGCAGCACAAAACGGCGGCGATCATAAATATGATGTCTACCTCTTTACCTTTCCCGCACTCGGTATCGCGACCGCAGACTGGTTTGAAGGACGCGTTTTATCCACCGCCCTAACCGTCGCGCCCTATTTCATGATTAACTCCCGTATCTACGATTACGTCGGCAAAGCCGAAGGGATCCGTTATCTTGAGACAACCTGCACCCATGAATTCATGCACGGTGTCCAGTTCGGATATAACGCCTACATGCCGACATGGTTCATGGAAGCGTCCGCAACTTGGATAGAAGTCATGACTTACGATGGCGGCGTTATTGACGATGGCGATACGCTCCCCGATCCCGATGAACCCAACGAAACCAATTCCTATAACTACTATATCCATCAACTCCGCCGCTGGTTTCTCACCCCCGATATTTCTCTTGATAGCCGCATCGGCGACCACGAATACGGCTCGGTTATCTGGACGTTGTATATGGCAGAGCGGTTCGGATACGACATCGTCCGCCAATTTTACCGGAACACCACCGATGGCAGTTATCGCGAGATGGGCAATTTCTACGAGGTTTTTACGAATAACGGCACCACGCTTGCTGAGGCGTTTAAGACCTTCACGGTATGGAACTATTTCACGCATACCCGTGCGAACACAGCCACTGGAATGTCGGGCTATAGAAACGCACACCGCTTTCCACCGATCGCTATTCACCCCAACGATGTCCATGCCAGTTACCCAGTTCGCACCGATTTCAATTCGGAATCAATGCCGGAGCATTTCTCAGCACGTTATATCGTTTTCCATCCCACAGGCATTATGCCGGAATTCGCAGTCAAAATTGATGGCGCGGATCTCGCGCCGATCAGTCTTCAACACCTCGCACCGGATGATCGGGAGAACATCCAAGATGAACTGCAGCGGCACGCAGGAACCGGTTTGCGTGGATGGGCTGCCAAACTCATCGTCAAGAAACGGAATGGGACCACTGAAATCAGGGAGGCGTTTACCTATCACCGTTCCCAAGAAGCACAGATGACCTTCAAAAATTTCGGCGGAGATATTCAGGAGATTGCGCTCATCTTAATTAATATGCACCCCGATGTCGAGCGCGTCGTAATTCCAGGAGGGAGTTTTGGCGGCTCTGTCAGTTATATGGCGGGCGCCCCACCGGTAGGAGTGCTTTCAAATGCACAGGTCGTTCAAGGTTCTAACGGACCCCTTGTGACGTGGACTGTTGACGATCCGTCGGGAATTCGAGAAATCGCAATCGTGCGAAAACGCCATATCTTACAGAATGAAACGGATGTCCCGTTGCCTTTTCAGAATCCTGATGAAGTGCTCACCGCTGCCGACCGCGATGGCAATGGTATTCCCGAAGACGATATAGCCATCGTTGGCCGTGTTGATGTTACACAAACGCGGTTCGCGGACCCCACCGTCTTTGAGGGAATTGATGTCAACAGCGAGTTCTTTGATCCGAACAACCTCCATTACTACTATGCCGTTGTGCCTGTAGACGCGATGGGACTTATGGGAACACCGAGCATCGTTCCAGAGAGTATCACACCGAGTGTGGATACCGTGAGCGGAGCACCTGCCTTCTTCATTCGGACGCAGCCTCACGGGACAGGCGAGTGGAATGTCGAAGTCCAAAGCACGTCCCCGTTACAGGCTGCACCGCACCTCACAGTGGAGGGTCCGAATAGAAATGAATACACCGTCTTTTTGACACAAGCAACCGAGACGAGATGGTTTGGAACGCTCCGCACGAACGGATTTCCCACAACCGGTATCTATCTCTATAAGATTCGTGGGCAAACCGCTGCTGGTGTAACAGGCACTCGGATCTGGCAAGGAAGGACCTTCAATTATGTCGCAAACAGTCAGAACCGAAATGTCATCGTCGCACCGAACCCGCTTTACACGGGGCAAGGTAAACATCTCACCTTCTATCCGAAGGGATTAACCATTGAAATCTACGATGCTTTGGGAAACTTAATCAAAGTGCTGGAGAGTGCCTCCGAATGGGATTGCACGAACGCACGCGGCGAAATGGTCTGCACCGGATTATACTTCTTCCGGGCAACCGATGGAAACGGGTTCCAGAGTACCGGCAAATTCTGTCTGGTGAAGTGATGAAAAGTTGTCAGTTATCAGTTATCAGTCGTCAGTGGAATAGTGGTCAGCAGTCAATGGTCAGTGGTCAGCAAGAGTACTTGGTGACCTTCAAGCGATACAGCCATACCACATACCGAAAGCTGATAACCGCTTTGCTGATGGCTATTCTTCTGTTTCTTGTGAGTTGCGGAGATGAAGGACTGATTGATCCGCACGGCGAAACGACGCTTCCACCCCCTGAAACAAGAGGATTCCAAGCTATCGATCTTCCAACGGCTCCGGGTTCCGCATGGACATACCTCAACGTTGACACCAATCAGGAATTCACCATGCGCGTCGAAGGCACACGCGATATAAGTGGCACAACGCATCGACAACTCACCATCAGTGAACTGACCACCGGGGAACCCGACCAATTCAGCGTTGAGGCTGTTGACCACTTAGCGGCGAACGCGTATTATTTGCGAATAGAAACCGAATTTTTTGACGGGTTCTCGTTCCCAATTTTTGCGACCTACTTTTCTAAAACCCATCAAGCGTTGACGGAATCCGCGTTTGACATGTACCTGCCAGATTTTGATAATCCAGGTTTTCTGAGCATATCTCACCGAAAGCATTTTCCGCCGCGCCGTCTCTGGGATTTTCCATTGGAAGTCGGGAAAGAGTGGACGGTTTTTGAGAAAACCGCTGGAATACCCGTCACGGTCACGCGCTATGTGGTGAGCGACAATGAGCGGGTTACCGTTCCTGCCGGTAGTTACACGACGTATGTCGTTCACGAAGAGGTCGTTTACGGAGATAGTCCGGAGCCCTCGGTGTTCTTAATTAGTCCACCCGCAATTTATTGGATCGCACCCTCCGTTGGGGTTGTCCAGTATCGTTACAGTCGTTATCGTGCCGTTGATGAACCGTTGTCACAAACTTTCGCGTTAAAGAGCTCGCATCTGCCAGCACCGAATGTGGATTAGGTTTCCAAAAAATGAATAGCCCTCGTGTAGGAGCGGGGTTACCCCACCCGTCAGCAATCAGCAATCAGCAGTCAGTAGAAGGGATATCTGGTGAATCCAAAGCCTTTTTGCTGCAGGTTTCCGATAGCCGAAAACTGAGAACCGACAACTCTTTAGCACATCGGAACATCCCGATTACCATCATCGGTGGTGGGATACACGGTGTGTCTATCGCAATCCGGCTGCTCCGTGATATGCCCGCAGCAGCGAAACACCTCGCGGTTGTCGATCGGCATCCACACCCCCTCACCCAATGGCGGTCTAAAACCGAACGCCAAGGCATGACGTTTCTCCGCTCCCCCGCTGTTCATCACATTACGCCCGATGCGCTCGGTATCGTTGAATACGCCGAACGGCACAACCGAACGAATGCGTTGGCACCGCCTTATTCCCAACCCTCCACACAACTCTTTTGGGATTTCTGCAAAAGCGCGCTTGCTGAACTCAGAGAACATCGGGTATATTATCAGTCCGATGTGGCGAAATTGCGGTGGGACAAAGGGGCAGGTAGATTTCCGTTCCGACTCATCTCGACAAACAGTGAAGGATTTCGGAGCGGTTGTGTTGTCCTCGCCATTGGGAGCGACGACTGCGTTTACGTTCCACCTGAGTTTGTCCAGTGGCAACGCCGATACCCCGATCAGATTTTACACGCCTCCCAATTTTCGGTGGATTGTGAGGATAAGCGAGACGATAAGGGAAACCGAATCGTTATCGTTGGGGGTGGATTGACAGCAGGGACACTCGCAAAAAGCCTCGGCGAACGCGGGCATAACGTAGCACTGATTGCTCGGAAGGGATTAAAGACGGAGCAGTTCGATTTTCCGCCGGTGTGGTTGGGTCCCAAAGCACTCGCTGAATTTGCAAGTGAGATAGATTTTCAGCGGCGTTATGAGACAATTCAACAGAACAGAGGCGAAGGAAGCATCACGCCCGATATTATGGCGGCTTTGCTGAATACCTCAAAGGTTGACATCTATCCTGAAACCCGTATCCATAACATCACTACCGAAAAGGAAGGTCCGTCTACTCGAAGGCTGCGGGTTGAAACCACGTGTAGTGTTATGACGGATGTGTCCCGTGTTATCCTTGCCACAGGGTATAGATTTGATCTGCGTCGTTACGGATTTTTAACGGAATTACTTGCGCAGCACCACATCCCGCTTGTCTGCGGACTCCCGCAACTTGATACCGATTTGCAACTCCATCCGATTGAGAACCTCTTCGGATCTGGCACCATCGCGCAACTTCAAATCGGTCCGGCTTCAGGCAACATCGCTGGCGCGAACCTTGCTTATGAACGCCTCCGAGAAAAAATTTCCGCCCTTCTGTAGGAGGGATTTCCGAATCCCGACTTCTAACCGCTTTGACTGACCGCAAGGTAAATTAAAAAATTACCGCGTCAAGGCATAGGCAACCACGTTCATCCCCTGTTCAAATGCCCACTCCCGCTGCTCCTCACCACCCGGTTCACACGGTCTACCTTCCCATGCGCAATTCAGATCGCTCGGAGAGAAATAGGCAATTACACGGTCGTCGTCCATGATTGCTTCATCATAGTCGCAGACGTCAGGGATACGTTTATCACCGCCGAGGTACTCGTCGTGCTTGTAGAGGGTGTGGTAAATCGGATGACTCATTTCCAGTCGTTCAAAATTCTTTTCCGGATAGACCTGTCGCATCATGTCATAGATATGCGGACGCAAGCCGCCGCGGTAGTTGTTCAACCGTGCATCGCAATCTTCGACGTGGAGGAAACCACCCCGTTCAAAATATTCCCGCAACTTGCGGACCTGTTGCGGAGAAAGCCGAATCCCGACATGTCCTGTCATATAGAGGAACGGATAGGCAAATAAGCCTTCATCATCAAGGTCAACATATTGCGGATGCTCACGCACCTCCACATTGATTGTTGTATTGGCGGCGAGGACCTTCGCAAATTGCAAATCCGATTGCCAGTAATAGTAATTGACAATATTCGTATACCAATCGCCACCGGGGTACTTGAGTCGAACAAACGTAAACTTTTCACCCGTTGGATTCATCTCAGGATAGTGATGTTCAATCCTCCCGTATCGTCCGTAGTGATAATCTCCTGCTGCGTCATAAGGGAGATATTCTCGGAACCGCCACTGGGCATCTGCTGGCAAAATCAACGTATCGGCGGCGAGTGCAGCGGCAGCAAGTCCAACGGAACCTTTGAAAAAGGAACGTCGCGACAGTCTTTTGGTTTCCGGTTTCAATGCTGCACTGGATATAAGTTCCCGGTGTTTCTTACCAAGATCCGATTTCTTCCGAGGTTCGAGGTGTCTGTTGTTGCTTGACATGACCTTTCCTCCTGTTCCAATTTCTATCGTAGCCAGATGTGTCTTTTTTTACTGACAACGGTCTATTGTGCTGACCCTGCTTTCAACCTATTATAATTTAAAAGCGGGAAAAAATCAAGATTGCATCTGAAATAGCGCGTCCCTGTTGTCTCGGCATCGGACGTATCCGACGATTCCCGCGGGCAGTCTTCGCGTTCTGCTCTACTCGCGCTTTTTTCTTTACTTGTGTCTTTTCCCCCTCCGATGTATCACGCGAGGTATCAGACGCAGCCGCTTTCTGTTTAACACTCACGACTTCATCTCGGATAACTAACATCGATGAATTGCCGCCGTCAAGATTCAGCGCATCCGTCGCACCCCATTCCAGAAACAGTTCCGCAAGCCGTGTCAACATGACCCCGCGTCGAACGCCTGCCTCTGCTGCCGTTATCGTCACAAAAAGGAGGGTGCCGTCTGCCTTTTTACCGACGGCTGTCCGTGGATGCCAGAAACTGTGAAATGCCCGATCAAAACCTTCTCGCTCGTATGCCTGTGTGGAACACGCGGTCCCGTTCTGCAGCAGTAACGGACCCCCGCCAACAATATGCACGAAACTTGCCCATACATTACTGTCCCCGACGCGCTCAGGGATGATTGTCTCACGAATTTGAACGCTATCACCTTCAGCGATATGTGATAAAAGTTCACCCCGTTTCTTACCGCTTGCAGATAAAACGTAACCGTCCGCCGGAATCCACAAACTCCCCTGTCCCTCGTGGACACCGACCACTTCCCCATTTCTCACAACGGCTTCTACGCCATCGGGCATCGTCAAGGTCACGATGTGGAAATGTGGACGGTAAAGGACCAATTCGTTTCTGCCGCGGTTCCGATTCATACCGTCAATGGGCAATGTCTCTCCGCTCGGTAGAACAAGCTCCTGTCGCAGCGCAATCCTGTCGATGTAAGCCTCGATTTTCCCGTCAACCCTTCGGAACCCGATCACCGCTCTGCCCTGTTCCGGTTCACTGACCCATTCACCGTCAATCTTCAATGCCCCGACGGACTCACCACGGAACGTCCCTACCATCTCAAAGAAGCCGCCGTTTATCGCAGCGAGTGCCTTGTGTCGCCGTGCAAGCGACACCAATGTTTCCGTCCCGATCCCCGCACTCAACGCTCGGTATGGACGGATGTCCACAGCCTCTGGCGATACCGCAAGGATGTTCGTTAACATACCCTTGTCTTGTATCTGTCGATGCACAATTCCCCGCGCAACCGATGTTGTTACATCCGTCCGCTCACGATCCGTAAAGGAGCGGAAGTAATCGGTTATTTTGTTGACGGCTCCCGTCTGTCCGAGTCGAATCCCGATACTGAAGATCAGCAAAAAACCGATTATTGTCCACGTGCGTGGGTAGCGTCTGATAAAACGGAAGCACCGCCGTCCTAAATACGTAATATCAAACATCTTTTTAATTTTTCCTTGCGGTTCGGTGAGGTGGGATCTGGGATTTGGCGCTCATTTCCGTAGAGCTACGAGGAAACACCCAAGCAAAAACGCCTCCACTACGTTACGGACTATGCCCTTATGGAAAATTAGCTTAAGACAGCAGCCTGCAACAACGGCGCAGGCGGATTTAGGGGACGCACCCGATAGTTCTAACGCCCGTTATTTAACCGCAAGGTAAGTTTAAAATCCGTTCCTCCCATTCGTCACAGGTTGCGTGTGTGCGCCGCACCGAGGCACCGATGTAATTCGTCGGATCGCTCAGTGCTTCGCGCTGCGGTTCCGTCAACTTATCAAGGAAGGGACGAAACGTTTCATCTTCCCACAACAACCGCGTCAAACTCTTTCCAGTCTCATGCACCTGTCCGATCAACTTCCGAGTATGGTCATAAGCATCGGGAAACCCGTAATACGCCATCAGTAAATAGATGGGTTCCGCGATCGTGTCCTCCGCACTCAGTGCGAGGTTGCGCTGCATGTTATCCGCTTTCACGTCCATTTCGTCCAACGCACGCCGGAGTCGATAGATCGCGTAATCGAACGCCGTGAACAGTTCCGTCACAAAACGGCTTGATGCCGAATTCGTCAGATCGCGTTGATGTTCCAAGATACTGTCCATAAAGACGGTCTGCATACGCGGCACGAACGCCTTCCACAAACTTTTGATGTTCTCATACGTCTCTGGATTCACTTTATGCGGCATCGTCGAGGAGCCGACCAACTGCGGATTGTATTTCCTACCCACCTCAGCGATTTCGGTCCGATAGAGGTGCCGCATATCGTCTGCGAAGTTCGCAAGCACTGTGTATGCCGCCGTAATCTGATACGCCAGATCAGAGATGAATTCTGGCTCCACACACTGCGTTGACGTATGTGTATCGGACGGTTTCAAACCGAGCAGTGTGAGAAAATCCGCCTCAATCTGCTCTGGATGTTCGTGAATCAGCGTGAGTCCGTTGAATGCCCCGACCGCCCCTGAAAATTGACCTCGAAGGTTTTGTCCGGCTCTGTGAATCTCTTCGATTCGGGTACCGAGACGACTCACATAAAGCGCCAAGGCATAACCGAACGTCGTCGGCTCCGCGTGTTGACCGTGTGTCCTACCGATTTGTACCGTCTCTGCGTGCTCACGCGCCAGACCAATCAATTGCTGTTCCAGCGCAACCAAGTCAGGAATGATGACGTTTTCCGTGAGTGCTTTGAACCGCAAAGCAGTAGCCGTATCCAGAATGTCCGCAGAAGTCGCGAACAGATGGACATACGGGCGCGCTTCGGGACTAATGTTCCGCCGAATCACATTGACGAGTGAACGGATATTGTGTCGAATACGCGACTGTTCCTCGTAGACCTCTTCCGCCGTTACCCTATCTACAGCTGCCTCTACTTCATCAGCGATCTCAGCGGAACACACCCCATAATTTGCCAGAGTGCGCACCAATGCCGCCTCCACCTTCGCCTGATATGTAACATATCCTGCCTCAGAAACATACGGTAGCAACCGTTTCATAAAAGTATCATCACCGCCATAGTATCTAAAATCCAGCGGACTGACGGCTTCAAAAAGTTCCATAAAATATATTCTCCATCAGAGCAGAGAGAACCCCACCCCTTCGTGTTTATTTCTTTATAGTAAAGTCGAAAAATAAGTTGACTTCTGTAGCACAAACTGTGAGTTTGTGCATCTTTCGCACGCAGACGAACAGTCTACGTTACAATAGAAATGTTCATGTAATTATGGGCTTTACTATATTATACATGCGATTTAGCGGAATGTAAAGCGTTGTTTTCCCATAGCAGAGATCCTCAAATCCCGATTTTTCACCTAAGATGGACAGAAAACCAAGTTTGTAGTAGGGAAACCATTCATTGCCCGTCTCTCAAGTCTATAAATATCCGACACCTTTCTCCGCTGGCACAGTCTTCCCAATCTTGTTCCCACACAGCTTGCCTTCTATGCTGGCGAAATTTCCCAACCTCGCCCTTTCTTATGTCCATAGAAAGTCAGCCCTGTAAGGGCGGCATGTTTATAGCATCATATTTTCTGTTTCTCTTTAGCCCCGTAAGGAATGAATCGGTAATTTACCAGACGCTTTCGCAGTATCAGAAAGATGGTTACCACGCCGCGCTCCAGATAGCGGACACATGGAATGGCGCGCTTATCTGTGACGGTGTCGGTAGCGGTAAAACTTATAGGCGATACTTCGTTCTTTCTGAAGGGTATCCGGAATGTCGTGGAAGCACAAGGTGGAACTGCCAAAATTGCCAAGCAAACTGGCATCGCCCCAGAAGCCCTCTCAAAATTCCTATGCAGCCAAGATCCACTGCAACTTGGCACCCTTAGTGCTATTCTCAAGGCACTCGGATGGAGGCTCTCGATTCAACCGCTAACGATAGAGGATCATAGTGCTGACATCCCAGACACAGAATTAACAACCGCAGACGAAACCCTGCAGACAGGTTCAGAGCAAACGGCTGAATCACATCCAGCCTGATTTGGAAATTGACCTTTGCAGTAGACCTTTTAACGCTTTGACGACAAGCGGAGCTGTTCGTAGGAGCGAGGTCGCCTCGCCCGTTTCCTGCGATTCATCGCACGTCGTGTAGCTCAAGATTATCCAATTTATTTGTTAATCCTCATGCGGAGCGCTATGTCTATAATAGGTGGCAACTTGCGTTAATTAATTGAAACACTTTGCTAACGAGATTCAAAACCTCGCGAGCAACACACAATGGGCGAAGCACAACAATGAACGCTTTTGAATGTGAACATACTGTGGGGAAAACCGAGTGCCCGACATAACACCAGACGACATTCACAATATTGACAACTTTGACACCCTCTTAGACTTTTTACGCGAGAAACTCGGTTGGCACATTCCGGAAGACGTTGAACTTGAAGACATTGCTTTCCCTTGGTCCCCCGAAGACCTTGACCTCGATGAACCGACCGAAGAATTGGTCGTTGACTGCCAGCAGCTCCCACCGTTCCCAACCAACCAATTGGAATTTGATTTTTCGGACAGCACACAACCCTGGGGAATCTTTTTCCTCCAGTTCGACAGCGAATCGGTCTATCGTACCGCGCTCCGCCGTGTCCTCCGCGGTCTTGTAGAAAGGCACGATCGAGACGCAAGCCTCCCCGCGTGGAGACACGACCATCTCCTCTTTATCTGCACCACAACCGACTTTCAACGTTTCGCTTTTGCACACTTCGCCGCCACTACCCAAAACTGGCGACGTGCCGTGCTATCCATCTTCTCTTGGGAACAGGGAGATACCCACATCCGCACGCTCTGTGAATGTAATCTCCCCGCACTTGCTTTTCCGAGTGGTGGTTTTTCAACAGATCAGCTATGGCTTCAAGAGTGGCAAAAGGCGTTTGATGTAGAAACCGTTACCGATAAATTCTTTGCTGACTACCAACGCGTCTTTACACAAGTGGAGAACGCTGTCGAAGGTATTCCTGAAGGTGAGACGGAAAAACGACGGCTCTATACCCAACGCCTCTTCAACCGGTTGATGTTCCTCCGTTTCATTGAAAAGAAGGGATGGCTCACCTACAACGGCGACCGCGATTACCTACGCGCACTTTTTGATGCCACAGAAGCTTCCCAAACCGATGAAAGTTTCCTCAACGACCGGCTCTTTTGGGCATTCTTTCGCGGTCTTGGTAATGTAACGAATTTACTTGAGGAATCCGCTGAGATGATCGAACGCCGCGGAGAAGTCCCGTTTCTCAACGACGGACTCTTTGAGATGCAGGAATATGATGCCCGCAATGATGTCCATATTCCCAACGACAAATTTGCTGAAATCCTAAAACTCTTTGAGCGATACAACTTCACAGTAACCGAATCCACGCCACTGGACATTGAGGTAGCAGTCGATCCGGAGATGCTCGGGAAGGTGTTTGAAGAGCTCGTGACCGGTAGGCATGACACCGGGAGCTACTACACACCGCGTCCCGTCGTCTCCTTCATGTGCCGAGAGAGTCTGAAAATCTGCCTTCAAAATAAAACTGATGAGACACCGGAAACGCTCTAGTAGTGCATCAACTTTGAGTTTGTAATAAAGTTGTTGACTTTTTTGGATGTTCGATGATATATTCTTGCTATGATTTGCATCCCATCTCCGAGAGGTCTACGATGAGAAAACAAACATATAAAGTTGAGCTGACGTCTGAAGAGCGTCAGACTTTAGAAACGTTAGTTCGCAAGGGAGCGCATTCTGCACTGAAACTCATGCGTGCCCACATCTTGCTGAAGGCGGATCGCAACGGTCCCGGTTGGACGGATGCGAAAATCTCCGAGGCGTTTGGGTGCCATGAGCAAACCGCCCACAATGTTCGTAAACGTTTTGCCACTGGCGAGAGACTCGCTGCCTTGGAGCGGAAACCCCAAAGTCGCCCGTCTCACCCGCCAAAACTTGACGGTTCAGGCGAGGCACGGTTGATCGCCTTGGCGTGTAGCGATCCGCCAAAAGGGTTTGCACGCTGGACGTTACAACTCCTTGCCGATGAGCTCGTTGGACTTGAAATCGTTGAGAGTCTCTCTATTGAAACCGTCCGACAGACGCTAAAAAAAACGAACTACGCCCGCACCGGAGGCAGTATTGGGTGATCCCTCCTGATGAAGATGCCGACTTCGTTGTCGCAATGGAGCAGGTCTTAGAGGTATATCAACGCCCTGAAGACCCGAAGCGTCCCGTTGTCGCCATGGATGAACGCCCTGTGGTGTTGCACCAACACCTCCGGGCTCCTGTGTCTGGCAAACCCGGACGCATCGCACGCATAGATTCCGAATATAAACGCCGAGGCACGGACCTCTGCTTTCATGTTTACCGCGCCTTTTCAAGGCTGGCGACGCGTCTCGATCCGAGAGCGCCACACCGCTGTCGATTCGGCAGCGGAGGTTAGACACCTCTTAGATGAAGTTTATCCCGATGCCGTGCGGGTGACATTGGTCTGTGATAATCTCAATACGCATAAAATCGCCTCTCTCTACAAAGCGTTTGAGGCTCAGGAGGCACAGCGATTGTCTTCACGGTTAGAGATCGTCCACACCCCAAAACATGGGAGTTGGTTGAACATCGCAGAGATTGAACTCAGTGTTCTCTCAAGGCAATGTCTGAACCGTCGGATCCCTGACGTAGAGACACTTCGAGCAGAAGTCGAGGCGTGGCAGGTGTATCGCAATCAGACGGCGAACCGCGTCGATTGGCGATTTACAACCAAAGACGCACGCATCAAACTCAAAAGACTATATCCAAAAACTCAACATTGAACGACTACTAGTGGTTTTGTTATGTGAGAGGGATAACTACGGGTTTCATTGTTATACCCTTCACATGCTGCTATCCTGAAGGCTATTACAGTTTCAAAGTCTTGAGGTTTGTCCTCTATGGATGTTATCCTTACGAAAAAGGAGTAGCTGGAAAAAGATCGACCGCCTCTCAATTTGTAATCAGGAATCACATCGCTAATAATTTCGCATTGGTATCTGAATTTCATATTTATGGCTTATGGGAATGGTGGTATTGAACGTTTTGACGAACCGCCGCCTATCCCTCCCGTCGGAAATCCTGAAAAATGGAAACCCAAAAGACTGATAGATGAGAACCCTACACCGTCAGTTGACAACAGTGTGGATGGCTTCGCAAATATCCTGAATGAAATCCAAAGTTCCTGTCACATCCGCAGAAGAAATAGGCCAACGATTTAGATATCCTGATATACTCGGATCTAAATCTGCTTCGTGGACGATTTGATTTCGCCGGTTAACTATAGCACGAAGCCGATTCTTCACGTCTTGATCAGTTAGGTTAAGTTCCGAGGCAACGGATCTCCACAATTCACATGATGAAAAAAGTCGAACCGCGTTAGCTATATTGTCGGGGTGCTGAAAAGCCTGGTGACCATGCTTCTGTCGAATTTCTATATCAAGCCATTCGTTTTCACTTGATCTGGAAATTCCCTTTATGGCACCACCCATAGTTACCTGAAAGCGCAAAAAAGCGTCTGTCTGTGAACGTGTGCCATCGTAAACTTCTAACATCCCAACTCGCGTAATTTCGTGGATGTAGTGGTCAAGGGCACTGACAATCATAACAATCTGTGCGCGTAAAAGATCCGTCAAATCTACAGCAGGGGTTGTCAATTGACCGAATGCGTCATGCAATCCACCGAGCGATTGCACCCGTGTAATGTTTTCGTGAAATTGTTCAATAGGGCTAAGCATCTTCGGTAAGCGTGAGTATTCGGTCCGCGCCTTCAGAAAATAAAACTCGAAACATGTGCATAGATTTCCTCATGGTTTCAAGCACAACCCCTTCTTTTCCAAGTTGGTTATCGGTCAAATTAAAAACTGGGGCTTTGTGTTCTTGGGAGAGGGCAATCAGTGTGTTGAAGTCTGACAACTGGAGAAGTGGTTGGCTTGCTGTATCTTCAAAGAAAAGATCCAACTGAATTGTATCTGATCCAATTCGATTTGCCTGCCAATACAATTCATCCGGCAGGAGCATATCGTTTTCACGTAACATAGGTAGGAGTTTGGTTCGAACACCCTTCTTTATCTCTTCGATCCACCGTTGGAAGGCGGCGGCAGGAACGCCCTTCTTAATTCGGAAGTTCTGAATAATAGTACCCAGAAATTTGGGGTGTTTGTCAGGGAAAGGATAAATCGCTTCTTGAAGGATAGACAACTTTTTACCTTGCCGCGCCCACGCTGCCCATTTCGGTAAAATTGAAGCGAGACTCTCCGTTGCCATCGCCGAGAAGTAGTCAGGAAACATAGGAACAATGAAATAGTCGCTCGTTGTCAACAAGTTTTGGTTAATCGGGCCCAAACTTGGGCTCATGTCTATCAGGATAAAATCCGCATTATATCTTTCAGCAGTTTTGGAGAAAAGATAGTGTAAAGATCCCGGCAAATTCTGGAGCGTTACCAGTGAACCAGACAGTTCCTGCGCAATGCCCAAAGTGACTTCGTATTCCGCAAGACCGATATGCCCTGGTAACAGGTGCATATTCGATTGACCCTTGATTGGAGCACAGTTCACGGGTTCAATGAGAGCAGGACGCGATTCAAAAGCAGGGGCAAGCCCATCTCGGATATTCGTTACCGCATCTGAGCCATACATTGCGGCAAAATCCTCAGCATTCTTGAAGCCAAGCACCATACCAGTGAGATTACACTGCGGGTCACAGTCAACAATAATCACCTTCTTTCCTTTCTCGGCCAACATCCAACCGAGATTGAAGGTCATTGTTGTCTTACCGACACCACCTTTGTGGTTGAAAAGTGCAATCTGTTTTGCCATGTTTATATCCCCTCGTTAATCCTTCCTGGACATTTTTACATAATCGACGATAAAAATTGATACGCTTCTTTTCCAGAGACGGCATAACAATAAATCAAGTGAGCGTTTTATTTATTATACCCTATAATCTATCAATTTTCAATCGAAAAATCGCTGGAGCACTATACACATGTCGTTCCGAGAAAACGGAAAAGTGGTGCGGATCCGGTTCATTTCGTATTTTCCGCGATTCAGACAACAAACACCTACAGTCCTCTATGAAATTCCCATGCGGGAATTAGACTGATTAAGGGTGCCCATCAAGATGTGAGAGCCGAAGTGTGAGGATTTGAAAATTCGTCTTGATACATTGTGCTTTACGTGCTATAATACTTTTATCTGGCAACTTGGAACTTTACGTACCTTAATCCGCGATTCAGACGATACACACATCACATCAGAAAGAACATGAGAAAAATGTTACACTTTCCGCCAAATTATTTTTTTTCACAATGGAGAGACCGAAAAAAAACGCCCATCAACCCTTACGACCACTACGTTTTCTGCGGATCGTCCTTACCTACCAAATGTTACACTGGTATAACATTTTAACGGGGAATTCACCAATATGTTATACTTATTTCAACAAAAAACCTTTTCATCATAACCCCAAAACCACGAAATTCCCAAAATGGCTCTAAACCCATACCGGGACTGGGTTCTCAGAGGGTCGAATCGAGTCCCAATTTTAAACTTTCATAGTAAACGCCAAAAGATGCGATGTCCTCCAAATGGTGCTCATCCCATACCACACCTATGTTTTGAAAGGGTTACAAAGCCCCTTTTTCAGACGTTTACTATGAAATACTATGAAATTTTCATATCTCTAACGTGAACTCGAAAATAAATCTGTAGGTCGGGTAGAGCGGTAAATAGTCCCAGAAACCCGTCCTTTGGACGCATATCCCCTTTTCAAGGAACCCGCTTGTAGGTCAATAGCGGTAGCGAAACCCGACATCCCACTTTTATCGAACTCGTGTTATCTCTATAGTCTTCAATAGTTAACCGAAGAGTAGCCCTGCTGGTAGCACGGCAGACAGGATCACCCCCCGCTACGCTATCCCGCCAAGATTTTTAATAACAGGAGCCTACGCTTCGCATCTCGCAGATGTTGGCGGGCTACAGAATTTTTCCGATCTAACCGAAGTGCTTTTGTATAAGCGGCAATTGCTTCTTGAAAGTATTGCGCTGCCTCAACAAAATCTTCCGCCTCTGTCTTCGTTATAGCCATCTGGAAGTTTATGCCACCCAGATTCACATACGCCAATACATACTCAGGGTCAAGCGCAATCGCTGTATGGATGTCATCGAGTGCCCCCTGTGCATCTTCAAGATGGACTTTCGCAGATGCCCGATTGTTATAGGCGAAGATATGTGCAGGATTAATCCTGAGCATTTTATCGAAGTCCCTGAGTGCACCCCTCATATCACCAATACGGGTTTTCACGATGCCCCGTCTGGAATAGATTTCAACCAAATCCGGGTTAAGTTTCAAGGCAGCGTTATAGTTTTTTATTGCACCGCTATTGTCATAGAGTTCCGCCTTGTCGGTTGCTCGTGCTTCTAAAGCATAGGCATGGACCCGTGAATGCTTCTGAAACCGATCCAAAGGTATGACTTCTCCGGAATGCGCAAGCAATTCCTTAAGCACGTTTGAAGATATGGCAGTCGCAATCGTTACAGAATCGCCGCCCGATACAGACCCTGTACCATAAGCAGCCACACCCACAACTTCGCTCTCGCTGTTTAGAAGAGGAGCCCCACCGTTCCCAGACGAGAACCCGGTTTTTATTTGCATCCATTTGTCATCTTTGTATCTGCTCTCAAGAGTGCCAGCGGTCCCCTTATATCTGAAGTCGTCTTGATACCCTAATGTATAAACTTTCTCGCCTATCTGAACGTTATCACTGTTTTCGAGGGGAAGGGGAGCACCCGTCTCGGCAACTTTTAGAAGCACAAGGTTATTTTTTGCATCAAATGCCGTAACACCTTCAATATTGAGCACTGTTCCCTCGGTAATCTGACCTTCAGCGCCTTCATAGATCAACTGAATTGCTTTATTGGCGACTGCCTTTGTAAAACGTTCTCCAGGGATGGCAACGACTGCAATAGCACCAGCAAGGACTTCAAGAGTCGTCACAATTTTGTCGGATTCTACAAAAAATCCCGTCCCAGTTTCAATGTATACAACCACTCCGGTGTGTTCTCTCCGAAATTTAAGCGATTGTTCATCAAACCGTCCTGTGAGAAAGAAAACCGTAGATTTTCTACCCTTCTCGGCAATCTGTTTTAAGAGTGCATCTTTTTTCCTTTTCATAGTTCTCCCTTCCTGTTGCTTATCGCATTGGTACGTATGGTTTATGTCTAACTCACGTCAATTATAATCAAGATTTAAAATTCTGTGAATAAAAAAACATTTGACAATCCCGCATAAATATAGTATTATAATCATAGTAGGGGTGAGGTCGCCTCGCCCATCTTATCTACAACATCACACATCGTTCAAACGAAACACGGACAGAAAAATGCTTACGACAGCGACGTTGCAATATAAGGAGCTTGTGCGCTATAATGCCCTACACCAAGACAACCTTCAGGCTGTCTCGGGTTCGCGCGCCATATCCATTATTATTATTGCTATTCGTCGTGCTGTGGTGGGCTAATCACGCGCAGAAAAGAAGTTTTTATTACAACGCCCATCACTGAAGCAGACGATTTCAGTGAGGGTGTTTTCTTTTTTAACGAGGTAGCAGATCAGAACCTTTAGCTTTTCTGTAGGAGAGAACTCCGATTCCCGACTTCTAAATCATTCTAATAAAACAGGTCCAGGAGGCGAATAGTAAAAAAATGTTTGAAGAGGTATCCTCCCAATTCACGTTTGCTGAAAGGGAAAAACATATCTTGGAATTCTGGCGTGAAAACGACATCTTTCAGAAAAGTATGGAGATGTCCAAAGACGCGCCGCCGTTTGTTTTTCTCGAAGGACCCCCGTTTGCGAATGCACCGCCCGGCGTGCATCACGTCCTCGCACGTATCATGAAAGATGCCGTCTGCCGTTACAAGACGATGACGGGGCATTACGTCCACCGCAAAGCCGGTTGGGACACACACGGACTTCCCGTTGAATATCAGGTCGAAAAGCAACTCAATATTACAAACAAAGCCGAACTCGAGGCTTACGGCGTTCAGAACTTCATCGAAAAATGTAAGGAGAACGTCTTCCAATACGAGCAGGATTGGCGACAGATGACAGAACGTATCGGATATTGGGTTGATCTGGATGATGCTTACATCACGCTGTCGAACGATTACATTGAAAGCGTTTGGTGGGTCCTCCGGCAAGCCTGGGATAAGGAACTCCTGTATCAAGGGCACAAGGTCCAACCGTATTGCTATCGGTGCGGCACAACCTTAGCGAGCCACGAAGTCGCGCAGGGTTACCAAGAAGTCTCCGACCCGTCTATCTTCGTTCGCTTCCCGCTGAAAAACAGAGAGAATACCTACCTACTCGTCTGGACGACGACCCCATGGACGCTGCCCTCTAACGTCGCTGTCGCTGTCGGTGAAGATTACGATTACGTTTCCGTTGAAGAAGCCGACGGACGGCATCTCATTCTCGCAAAAGAGTGTATACCCAGTTTATTCGGAGAAGATCCCCCGAAAATCGTCGAAAACTATAAAGGCAGTGACCTCCAAGACTGGGACTACGAACCCTTGTTCGATGGCGGACAGCATCCGGAAAGATCCCACTACATCGTCCCCGGTGATTTCGTGACGACGACAGAAGGGAGTGGCTTGGTCCATATCGCTCCCGCTTTTGGACAGGATGACTACGAAATCGGACAGAAATACGGGCTGCCGCTCGTGCAATTGGTCGGTCCCGACGGCAGGTTTGTCCCAGAAGTTACAGATGCGTGGGTGGGTGAATACGTCAAAGACGCCGATCCGAAGATCATCGAAAACTTGGACGGACGTGGACTGTTATTTAAGGCTGCCGAGTATACGCACCAATATCCGTTCTGTTGGCGGTGTGATAACCCCTTGCTCTACTATGCCCGTGAATCGTGGTTCATCAAGACGACCGCCATCCGGGATCAGATGCATCAGCACAATCAGCAAATCAACTGGTATCCAGAGCATATCAAAGACGGACGTTTCGGCAACTGGCTGGAAAACAATATCGACTGGGGATTGAGTCGTGAACGCTATTGGGGCACTCCCTTGCCAGTCTGGGTGTGTGACGACTGCGGACATACGCACTGTGTCGGCAGTATCGCCGAATTGCAGGAACTCGGGACGGATGTGCCAGATGATATTGAACTCCACCGTCCTTATGTAGACGACGTTGCCCTCGCCTGTGAGAAATGCGGCGGCACGATGTATCGCGTCCAAGATGTCATTGATTGCTGGTTCGACTCGGGTTGTGCGCATACTGCACAGTGGCACTATCCTTTTGAGAACAAGGAGATGCTGGAACAGGCGTATCCGGCGGATTTCATCTCCGAAGCCATCGATCAGACCCGTGGATGGTTCTACAGTCTTTTAGCGACGGGGACACTCCTCTACGACAAACCCGCCTACAAAAACTGCCTCTGTCTTGAGTTAATTATGGGACCCGACGGCCAAAAGATGAGCAAGAGTCGAGGCAACACAGTGGATCCGTGGACAATTCTGAACGGACAAGGTGCCGATGCAATGCGCTGGTATATGTTCACCGCAACCACACCGTGGACACCCCGCGCTTTCAAACCGGAGGGCATTGATGAAGCAATGAAGAAGTTCATGGGAACGCTCCAGAACGTCTATAGTTTCTTCGTCATGTATGCCAACCTTGAGCAGATCGATGTCTTACAAGATGCGCCGCCTGTTACAGAACGCGCCACGATAGACAGGTGGATCTTGTCTCGTCTCCACACCCTCACTGACAGCGTGCGCGACGAGATGGAAAATTATCATCTCACGAATGCACCGCGCGCCATTGAGGCGTTTGTGGACGACCTCAGCAACTGGTATGTCCGCCGCTCCCGCGACCGCTTCTGGGGCGCGGAAGCCGGACCTGACAAGCATGCTGCCTACGCCACGCTTTATGAGGTCCTCAGAACCGTTGCGAAACTCGCCGCCCCCTTCGTTCCGTTTTTGGCGGATGAACTCTATCGTAACTTGGTATGTTCGTTGGATACTAAGGCACCCCTCAGTGTGCATCTCGCGAAATATCCGGTTGCGGATGCCGCACTCAAAGATGCCCAGTTAGAAGCCGATATGGATTTCACACGCGAAGTCATCAGCATGGGGCATGCAGCGCGCAACCGTTCCGGCATTAAGACGCGCCAACCCTTGGCGGAGATTACCCTCGGTGGGCTTTCCGATGCGGAGAAAGCGACTGTGAAGCGTTTGGCAGACCTCATCCACGATGAACTCAACGTCAAAGCGATCGACTTCACAGAGAGCTTGGACGCTTTCGCGCAGGTGACACTCAAACCCAACTTCAAGGTACTGGGACCCAAATACGGTAAGGGTGTGCAAGCCATCGCCAAAGCATTCGCCACCGCAGACGCAGTCGCCTTGAAAGCGGCGTTGGAAGCCGCCGGCAGTTTACAGGTTGAAGCGTCAGGAGAAACTTACACCCTTGAGCCGTCCGAAGTTGATGTGCAGACCCAGAATCGGGAGGGTTTCTTTGTGGAAGCGGACGCGAAGAAATTCGTCGCATTGTCAACGGAATTGACGCACGAGTTAACACTGGAAGGCCTGGCGCGCGAGTTCGTCAATAAGATCCAGAATATGCGCAAGGATGCTGATTTTAACGTCTCCGATCGGATTAAACTCAGTCTCAGTGGGACGTCTCCACTTCTGGATGAGGCGTTTCAGGCACATCGAGACTATATCCTCCGCGAGACCCTTACGACAGCAGTCGTAGATACACCGGGTGAAAACGCTTTCACCCTTGCCCAAAAACTGAACGGCGAACCCGCAACCTTGAGCGTTGAGCAGGTTTAGTCCGTCCTTTCTCCATTGGCGAGGTTTCCGAACCTCGCCCTACCAACAACTGAAACTAATACCATTAGGACTTACGCAATAATGTTTGACATAACCTCATAGAAGGGGTAATATGTT
>VXPE01000119.1:49886-52101 GCA_009839745.1 Candidatus Poribacteria bacterium | reverse complement strand
GAACGCAGTCGCAACGAAACCGAAGCCCACGCCTTTAGGCGTTGGGTGCTATCACTTGGGCATTCCGGTTCCGATGGCAACCAATCGTGCCGCTTGCTCCGCTGTATCGGCGATCAACCGCGACGCGTCTGTAACGGCATCTTCAAGGGACATCGGTTCTTGGACAATGCCTAACATCGCATCAATACCGGCATCATAAACGGCTTCGGCACCTTCAGCGATACCACCCGCAATGGCTATAACGGGAATCCCGTATGCTTTCGCGACCTTCGCAACACCGACAGGCGTTTTCCCGAACGCTGTCTGAAAGTCCAGTTGTCCTTCTCCGGTGAAAACGACGGTCGCCCCTTTTACCCGTTCCTTGAGATTCACGGCATCAATCATAATGTCCACACCGAGCCGCAGTTCGGCATTGAGGAACGCCATCAATCCTGCGCCTAATCCACCGGCTGCGCCCGCACCGGGAATATCATTAAAGGATTTTCCGAGCGTCTGCATCAAGACCTCGTCAAAATGTGCAAGATGCCCATCTAACGTTTCAATCATTTCAGGGGTCGCCCCCTTCTGCGGTCCATAGACGTGTGATGCCCCGTCTGGTCCAGTCAATGGATTGTTAACATCACAGGCGACAACGGTTTCGGTTTCGGCAATAGCAGGATGTAAGTTGGTTACATCTATTGATGCTAATTGCCCAAGACTTCCACCACCGCGTTGAATCTGTTTTCCGTTTGTGTCCAACAATCGAACACCGAGTGCCTCCGCCATTCCAGCACCACCATCGTTTGTTGCACTTCCACCGATACCGATGATTAAACGTCTGCACCCCGCTTCCAGAGCGGTGTGAATCAGTTCTCCAGTGCCGTAGGTCGTGGTCCGAAGTGGATTCCGTTCGTGCGGTTTGACGAGTGTGAGACCAGAGGCGGATGCCATCTCAATAACGGCGGTCTCTCCATCAGAGAGGATACCGAATTGGGCATCGACCTCGTTTTCGAGGGGAGCACGTACACGGCGTGTTTGAAAGTGTCCGCCGGTGGCGTCTACAAGCGATTGCACAGTTCCTTCACCGCCGTCCGCCATCGGTATTTTCTCAATGACGGCATCAGGAAACACGCGCCGGAGTCCCTGCTCCATCGCATTTGCAGCTTCCAGAGCACTGACACTCCCTTTAAATGAATCAGGTGCAACTACAATTTTCATAGTTGATAATTTATCATAAGCACCGCGAATTGTCAAGTTCAGGCACTACAATGGCAGAACGATTCAATTCTACTGTAGGAAAAATCTCCGAATTCCGATTTTTTCTAACTTGATCTTTCTATGAGGCACGGGTATAATAAAAGCACTGAAAGGAGAATCATCATGGATTGGCAATTGGAAACGACTGTCTCTGATGGACAGGTCGAATTTTACAAAGAAAACGGGTATCTCACGTTTGGACGGATCTTCACAGAATCGGAATTGGATACACTCCGGGATTATGTGGATGAGATGATCGAGAATTTGCCCGAAGGGAGGCGTCCTGAACAGATGGATGTCCCGCATTTTGAACATCCGTTTTTGTTTAAATATCTGACGCATCCACGGGTGTTGAAGGTGATAGAGCGGTTGATTGGACCGGATATTGTGCTCTGGTCGAGCCACTTTATTAGCAAGCGCGAGCACGATGGCATGGCGGTCCCGTGGCATCAGGATGGGGTCTACTGGGGAAAATCTCTTGAGCCGATGGACGTTATCACGATGTGGCTCGCGGTAGATGAATCGAAGGTCGAAAACGGATGTATGCGTGTTATCGCTGGTAGCCACAAATTACGGGATCGCCGCTATGAAGAGGTCGATCGCAGAAATAATCTCTTCGGCAGCGAAGTTGTGGAGGATGACTTAGATACATCAAAGGTGGTCAATTTGGAACTGGAGGTTGGCGAGTGCCATTTTCACGACGCATGGACCATCCATAACTCCAGTCCGAACGTCTCGCAGAAACGGCGATGCGGGTACACAATGCGCTACATGCCTGCGAGTGTCCGTTACCCGGGGGCAGAGTGGCGCCGCAAGCACTATATCTATCTGCTGCAAGGCGAAGATAGGACGGAAGGCTTTAACACCTATGCCCCTGTACCGGAGTTCTAACGGCGGAATTACGCTAACATTCAAATCCACTTTACCGAGCCGCAAGGTAAAATTAAAGACGTTTTTACCAGTAATTGTAGCCTGCAAC
>VXPE01000119.1:30716-49876 GCA_009839745.1 Candidatus Poribacteria bacterium | reverse complement strand
ACCGAGCCGCAAGGTAAAATTAAAGACGTTTTTACCAGTAATTGTAGCCTGCAACATCGGCGCAGGCGGGTCTACGGAGAGGCAGATGAAAGTTCAAACCTACCTAACCGAGCCGCAAGGTAAAATTAAAGACGTTTTTACCAGTAATTGTAGCCTGCAACATCGGCGCAGGCGGGTCTACGGAGAGGCAGATGAAAGTTCAAACCTACCTAACCGAGCCGCAAGGTAAAATTAAAAACCGAACCGCAAGGAATAATTAAAAAATGCGTCCCTATTTTGATGTCCATTGCCACATCGGTATGACGGTATCACGCGCCCCGACTGTAGGACAGAGCGTCGGACGTTGTCTTGCCAGGATGGCTTCGGCAGATGTTATTGGTGCGATTCCGTGTCCAACGGGTGGCAGTCCGCAGGCACGGGGTGTATTGGACACACGCACACAACACGAAACAATCGCCAACGCATGCAAGCTCTACCCAGAACGCTTTCCGATTGGACTTGGGATTGCTGAAGTCCGACACGAACAAGCAGGTGCTGACGAATTGGACAGAGCCATGCAGGAAGACGGTTTGGTCGGCTTTATGTGCCACCCAGGGCTCTCTGGACATTCACTCGGCGGCGAGCTGCACGTCTTCCTTGAAGTGGTCGCGATGCACAATGGGCTGTGTCTGCTACATCAGGCGGGCTCCACGCAGAATATTGCTGCTTACGCGCAGCGGTTTCCGTCGATAACGTTTATTATCGGGCATGTTTCGATGAACAAAGCCGGACATCTCGATGCGATTACGCACTGTGGGAAATGCGAAAATATCTGGTTCGATGTGGCGCAGAAACCGGAAGGGGCGGATGCAAGTTGGGACCTCGTCCACCTCGTCAATCATCTTGGTAATGACAGGATTATGTTCGGGAGTGATCTGCCGTATTACGATTTTCGTCTGGTGCAAGCGCAGATTGAATCCGCACGGCTTGACGATGAAACAAAGGAACGGATTGCCTACCAGAATGCGGCGCTATTCGTCCAAAAATTTCGTGCGGACTGGACACCGACGTTGACCGCAATAACACCTCCACAGGTCTATTCTGAAGCTGAGATGTGGGAGGCGAATGGCGCAAGGCTACGCTAACCTGTAAGAGCGAGCAGTCTTAACGATTCCTTATCGCTACTTGACGATTTCGACTGCCCGAATCCGACGGTGGAGCACGAAGAGGCAAATGGCTATCAAGGCAATCTGGATGAGGAGTGCCCATACCCAATGCACGGCGTAGTTGTATGAACCGGCAAATAGGACTGTGCCGAGGATGTCGTAGTGTGCCCAAATGGAGACTAACGCTATTTTACTGGTGCGGGTAATCTCTGTGAGTATTTCGTAGATAATAGGCGAGCCGAACCACACGGCACAGAAACCGATGATGGCATAGCGAGGATTTGAGGTGAGCGATGAGAACAACAACATTAATAGACTCGAAGAGAGCATGATAATCACCGAGTAGGCAATGATCGAAAGAGGAATCCAATAGTTCTCTTTCAGGAAGGAAGTATCGGTCAGCAGGACGTGTTCAAGAAACAGCAAGAGTCCCGGAACCAACGTGAGGCAACCGATCAAAATACCGATGACAGCACATTTCCCAATCAGGTAATCTATCCATGAGATAGGTTTGGAGAGGTAGAGCGTGAGGGCGTTGTTCTTCAGATCGGTAGCGATTAACCCCGAGCCACCGAAAATAGCGATCAGCGCGATGAGAAACGAGGAAGGGGGACCTGCGCTGGGGTTTCGGAATAGGAATTGCTGAAAAAACCCGTTGTCAATGTTAAACGGAAACTCCGCGCCGGGTACCTGATTCAGGATGTAGATCAGGACTGCGTGAACCAAGATGTAGATTGCGGGAGGAATAGCGACAATTAATCGGACAATTTTACGTTGTGCAAGCAGTTTTAGTTCTGCCTTTGTGATAAGCCACCACCGTGTATAAGGACGGGGGTTCAGTGTGCCTTCCCAATGTCGATAGTCTTGTGTATGAATAGGCATATTTCTTAATACTTATAGATGGCGGTGCTTTCTAAGGTGTCCGAGAAGGGTCCCTGTTTTTCCGTCTGGATTTCGACAATGATGATACCGAAAGGTGTATCGCGTTCCGGGTCTTCATCGATGAAGCCTCGCGGGATTTCTGCAGTCATGAGTCGATCCAATCTATTGAGTTCTTGGGACCAACGGAGGTCGAGAAGTCGTCCATCGTAGACTTTCTTATGTTGCTGCCCGTTGCGCATAGAATAGACCTTGGCATTGGTGGTGAAATCGGCTTCAGAGACAGTGCTCACGCCGACGCTTGGACTGAGGATGCTCTGATTCCATATCAGCGGTATGCCGTTTCTATCAACCAGATAAATCCGTAAGTCGATCCTATCAACGCGTGGATCCGAATAGATCCGGATGCCCTCAAAATTCTGAATTACCCCGCTTCCACATGAAAACATAACAAAAATACAGATACCGAAAAGCACGGCTCTCCGACTCTTTAATATAAGCGTGCGGGGCAGATTAAAACGAAGCACATCAATCCTCCTCTATTGTATCTTTAAGGGCAGCTGATAGACTTCCCATAGAAATTCATTTCAATCTATTATAGCGTTTTGAGAGACGGATGTCAATCTAAAATTCTGCCTTGTATCTTTTCCTAAGTGTGATATAATAATAACTATGATACCCACTTCTGTGACCGAGGGCATGGATACTTTATAGTAAAATCCGAAAATAAGTTTACATTTGTCGCGTAAACCTTGAGTGTTCTGTGCCTTTTTGTAGCATAGGCTGTTAGCCTGTGCCTCTTGTAATGTGTAAAAGTAATTACGGACTCCACTATAAAAAGAAAGAAACGTACGAACTCTCAAAAACATCCCAGCTTAATCGGAAACCTGCCCGTAACGAAGTGGAGGCAGTCGAGGGCCCATAGTTAAAAAACCAAGTTCGGAGGAACCTCATGAAAGCCGCAGTATTGTATGAAACGGACACACACTTAAAGATTGAAGAGTTCGACTTACCACGTCCGAGCGCGAATCAGGTCCGGGTGCGATTGGTCGCCAGTGGCGTTTGTCATTCCGATTGGCATGTCATTAAGGGCGATTGGCCCTTCGTCAGGTTACCTGTCATTCTTGGGCATGAAGGGGCGGGTGTCGTAGAAGAGATCGGAAGCGACGTGACACAGGTCCAAGTCGGCGACCATGTAATCCTTTCATGGAAACGGAACTGTGGATACTGTGAAATGTGTCAGAAGGGGTATCCGAATTTGTGTGCACTCCCCTCCGACGGTTCAGGTAGACCTGCAATAAAAACGAGTGGGCGTGAAATCGACCAGATGTCGGGATTAGGAACATTCGGTACTGAAACGATCGTCCCACAGGACGCAGTTGTTCCGATTGATAAGGATATGCCGTTTGCACAAGCCGCGCTCATCGGGTGTGGCGTGATGACAGGGGTCGGCGCGGCTATCAATACTGCAGAAGTTTCACCCGGCAGTTCAGTCGCTGTCTTTGGATGTGGCGGAGTTGGACTCAATTGCATACAAGGTGCTGCGATGTCTGGTGGTGAACCTATTATTGCGGTCGATGTCCTCGACAACAAGCTCGAACTCGGCAAGCAGTTTGGCGCGACACACACGGTTAATGCTTCCGAGGTAGACCCTGTAGAACGGATTAAGGAAATTACCGATGGGCGCGGTGTCCACTATGCTTTTGAGGCAATCGGGTTGATCGGTCAAACGTTCCGACAGGCAATCCTCTGCACGCGGAGTCGGGGCGTGACAGTGTTTGTCGGGCATGCCCCGGAGAACACGCCTGTGGAATTTGACGCACGGATGCTGATGTCGGAGAAGATGGTGATCGGTTCGATGTATGGAACTGCGCGCCCGCATGTGGATTTCCCACGATTGGTTTCGCTCTATAAAGCAGGGCAACTGAAGTTGGACGAACTCGTCACACGCACCTATCCGTTAGAAGGGATTAACGATGCATTCGAGGCTTTGGCAAGAGGCGAAGTCGCACGGAGTGTCCTTGATTTGACCTAACAAACGTGGGTAATGAAAGTGTCAAGTTTTAGTTGAATTGTTTGCAGATATTATGGTAATTTACTTAACATAATATATCCTGTAGGAGATAATGCTTTATGCAATTAAACGGTATAAGAAACGAAAACTGTCTTGACACGATGAAGATGATGCGTGATGCCTTTGTGGATCTTGTTGTAACTTCACCCCCGTATGACGAAATGCGTGAGTATGAAGGATACAAGTTAGAATCTTTTGAACAAATTGCATCTGAACTGTATCGGGTTGTTAAGGTTGGAGGCGTGGTTGTATGGGTTATTGGTGATCAGACTATAAAGGGAAATGAGACAGGCACTTCGTTTCGACAGGCACTTTATTTTAAAGAGATCGGATTTAACCTGTTTGATACAATGATTTACTTGAAACCTCCCAGAGGCGCAGTTGGCAATAACAAGACTTACTGGCAATCCTTTGAATATATGTTCGTTTTTAGTAAGGGACAGCCCAAAACAATCAATCTAATTAAAGACAGAAAAAACAAAGAATCGCGCAAAGGGGACACCGGCACCAAACGCTTACCCGATGGTTCTTTATTAAAATTAAAGCGGGAAGGGTATTCCGAATATGGAAGACGCACGAATGTTTGGGAGTATATGATTGGAAAAGGGCATTCGGCATCAGATGAGATCGCTCACAAACATCCTGCTATATTCCCTGAAAAATTGGCACAAGACCACATCATTTCTTGGAGTAACGGGGGTGATTTAGTGTATGATCCATTTTTGGGGAGTGGAACTGTCGCACTCATGGCTGAGTTAAATGGTAGAAATTATCTTGGTAGTGAAATTAATGAAAATTACTGCGAAATTGCCAGAGAAAGACTACAAAGAATTCCTCCATCACAGGAATCACAGCCTCCCGAGAAATCGAAGACCCCTGAACAACTAAAATTGCTGGAGGCTAAATGTGGCTCAGGAAGCGAAACCTCGTATTTGTAAGGGATGTAAAAGGCTTTTGCCGATAGACGCATTTGAACGCAACCGCCCGAGTGTTTGGCGTAGCGAATGTAAAGAATGCCGGGCGAGCAAGAAGCCGATACCAACTAAAGTAAGACGAGAGTATGAGACAAAGCATCCAAGACCTAAAATAGGTGAGGAATTTTATTGTAAAGTCTGTGATAGGACTATAACGATTCAGAGTAAAAGGGATGTGAATTTAGATCATGACCATACCACAGGAGATATAAGAGGTTATATCTGTAACAGGTGTAACACGGGGCTTGGAAATTTTAGGGATGACGTTTCTATCCTTGATCGGGCTATAAGATGGCTTAAAGGAACACTTATGTCTTTTTTTATTCATTAAAGCAGCTATTCAAGGATACGCGCCATACGCTCGCGGATCCATGCTTTATGCTCAGGATGTGTGTGGATGT
This sequence comes from Candidatus Poribacteria bacterium, assembly GCA_009839745.1. Classification (NCBI taxonomy): domain Bacteria; phylum Candidatus Poribacteria; species Candidatus Poribacteria bacterium. The sequence continues at coordinate 44,403 of VXPE01000119.1, read as the reverse complement.
AGAAGGTGCCGTTCTGAATTGCGTTATAGACATGCTCCGCTACCTCCGTTGGAGACAATCCCGCCTCCATCTCAACGCGGGCGTTTCGTGAACCGCCAATGATTATTTCCTGTGGACGCTCTGTCTCTGCCGGATTTTGTAATGTGGACGGACGGTTTCGAGCGGAGTCCAGAATTCCGGTGCGAACCCAGCCGGGACACAGCACATGCACCTGAATATTAGCCCCTTTCTGTGCCAATTCATCCGCAAGGGTTTCGGAAAGCACGACGACACCGTGTTTGCTCACCTTATAGATACCTTCGCCACTGCCTCCGACCAGCCCCAAGATAGAAGCAGTATTCACAATGTGACAGGTGCCCCCTTGCGCCAGCATACGTGGGACAAACGCTCGGATCCCGTGAATAACGCCCCACAGGTTGACGCCTAATACCCATTCCCAATCGGCGAGGGTATGTTCCCAGACAGGACGACTACAAACGACGCCTGCATTGTTGCAGAGGATATGCACCGCACCAAAGGCATCCAGTGTCTGCTCAGCAAGGTTTTCGACTTCTGTCGCCTTTGAGACATCCGTTCTGACCGTAAGAACCGCCGCACCTTTCGCCTTTAAATCTGCCGCAAGTTTGGCTAATGGTTCTTCTGCAACGTCGGCGAGGACGACTTTCATTCCTTCAGCCGCGAACCGTTCTGCCAATCCTCGTCCGATACCGCTCGCTGCCCCCGTAATAACAGTAACCTTTTGCATGACCTTCAAATCTCCGCTATTTCGAGAGTCGTTGGAGAATGTTGTGCGTGATGCGTTCAACGGTAGCATCACCGCCCGCCAATCCGTGCGACCAGTCGGTTGTAGCGGCAGTGAAGACCGTTCCGCCTTTCGTGTAAATACCCATCGTTGCGGCACCGGTTCTCCCTCTTTCCCAACGTTCATACCATTCACAATCATCAGGATGCCAGCGAACAGGTGCCGTTGCGAGGATCGTGAAGCTTTCAGGCGTGCCGTCCTGATAGGTCGGGACCGGCAAACCGTCTCCGAGGGTCCACTCGCATCCGTCGCATTCGTAACCGACAATGGTGTTTTCGCCGCCGAAGGTGTCGTCGCGTGAAAGGTCCGTGCCTTCAAATACCCAGTGTTCTGGACGATGGACGGTGTATTCCCCTGGACCGTCCATAAATTGACCGTGGCTCAGGTGATAACCCCCCTGAAGAAAGCCTACACCTGTCAATTGGTTCTCAGGACGATCCACCAGATAATGGCTCCACAACGTGCTGAGGGTACTGAGATCATCGGTCTGGAAAACTGGATCCTGGTTATAGGTTTGCTTCCAGCAGACGAGGGCTCTGCCGTCATCTTCGGATCGAACCTGCCAGCAGACAGAATTCCCGCTGAAGAAGGCGGCATTTCCGCCGTTTGCAATGAATGCTTCAAGGCTATCACGCATCGGCGCAGACCAGTATTCATCGTGTCCAACACTCAAGACGAGTTTGTAGTGCTCTAACATTTCAGGGCGGAATTCCAAATCGGAGTTCGCGGCGTAATCGAACGTATATCCGTTCTGCTCTGCCCAGACGATAAAGGGCAATTCCCAGTTCCTGAAAATGCCGCGGGTCGGTCGATCAAATGAGACGCGGTTCCCTTGTATTTTGCTTGCGCCGTGATACCCGTAAAGACTAAATCCACCCCAGTTGTTGTATGCATTATAGGTGTTAGTAGAGAGTTGGAGCAGAATAGGCGTGTTCGCTCCGGGGTTCGAGGGACGAACAATAAAGAAGAGCGTGCTTTCAGCCGTGCGATGATTTCTATAGACCTGGGCACCGCCACCATCGGTCGCCCGGAGTGTGCCTTCATAATACCCGCTCTGCCACGTTTCGGGAACTTCGAGGGTAAAAGTAGGGGACCATCCGCATCCCTGCGATGACGCATCTGCGGGGATGGGCTGCGCTTCACCGGGGAGCTCTGCTTGACGCCAGACGACCTCGCGCGTCGCGCCGATACGAGCAATCTCAAGTGAATAGTTTTCCGCACTCGTTGAGATGTGGAACGCGATTTTTTCACCTGCGACATAACTGAGGTGGTGGGTGTATCCGTCAATATACAGCGGTCTGATTTGGTTCTCGGTTTGCGTTAAAGTTGCCATTCTGCGTCCTCCTTTGGCGTGTAGCGTAGCATTTTCCGGACGAAATGTCAATTTTATAGTTGTCAAACGTCTCGCGAATAATTAAAAATCTGTTTTTTGATTTTTTTCGTCAGGTATGTTATGATTTTTACAAGATTTTCAAACTTCAGCAATAGCAATCAGCATCCACATTGCTTATCCGCAAGGTAACATTAAAAATTGGAATTGAGTAAAATATGAACATGAATCAGAAACAGACGACTCCGTTATCACCTGAACAGATGGATCAGTGGGCAAACGATGGATATTTGCTCTTAAAAGGCGTTGTCCCGGAATCTGCCATCAATGGCGTGCGCGAGAGTTTTGCCCGTGTGGTAGACGGCATCATTCGCGAGTTGAAAGCGGATGGGATTATCGAAGATGAAGGGATAGAACTCCCGTTTGAGACGCGATTCTCACAAGTCGCGGGTGAACACGCCAACCGCTTTGGACGTTCTTGGCGAAACCAGGTCGCCACACCAGAGGTTTTCGAGCTGCACCACGCACCACGCCTCGTGGACGCGATCGGTCAACTCACAGGCACGGATGTCATCGGACATCCCGTCTTCAACGCCCGTCCGAAACTCCCCGGTCAGCAGTTGACTGTCGTTCCATGGCATCAAGATAGCGGCTATTTTGGGACAGTGAGTGAAACTTCGCTCATCCCAACTGCCTGGATACCGTTGGTGCCAGTAGATGAGGCCAACGGCTGTTTGCAAGTGGTTGCAGGTTCACATCGATTGGGTGTGGTGAATCATCACACAGAAGAGCGGGAAGGGAAATTTCTTGAGGTTGTGGATGAACTTATCGAGGACTCGCGGGTCGTGACGTGTCCAATGGAATTAGGGGATGCCTTAGTATTCCACAATCTAACGCTCCACCGATCCCTACTACATACCACCAGCGAGAGTATCCGTTGGGCGATTGACATCCGTTATCTCCGAGATGGCGATCATCCGGGCACAATTTACTGGCAGGATCCCGATTTCAAGTGGGTCATCCATAGCGAAACGCAGCCTGTAACGCCCGTTACCCAATGGCTTGAAATGTGGTAACGACCAAGGCGCAAGGGGACCGAGGCTTAAAAAATTATTTCGAGTCCGATCCATGCGGCACGCGGGGCACCCGGAGAGAGAAAACGTGAGTCCTCGAAGTCGTCTCCTAATACTTCGTCCGCCTCTCCAAACAACCCAAAGGTTTCATACGTCTCGTCGAAAAGGTTGTTCACCTTAGCAAAGATGGAGAGATGATTCCACAATGTATACCTACCGCGCAGATTAACGATGCTGTAGCCTGGGATCTGGTCAATCAAATTACCCTCGTCTCCCCGAAAGACCTGACTGGAATTGATGAGAATATTCGTCCCCAGAGACAGTGCGTCGGTTACAGCATAAGTGATGTCCGCTTTGAGGTTGTGTTGTGGGACACCCGGAAGGCGATCGCCTTTCTCAACGTTAATTTCTCCTCCCTTCGCTTCTGGATGGTTTGGACTGCTGACTGTTAGATCCGTCTCGAAGGTCGTTGAAATGAAGGTATAATTGAGCAGACCGTGTAATCGGTTAAAGAGCGTGCCACCGATGCTGAGTTCAACGCCTTGACGAAGCGTCTCAGCGACGTTCTGAAAGTAGCCTTCGTTGGTGAGCGCACCACTACTAATGAAGATGAGATCATCAAAACTTGTTCCTTGAAAAAGGTCAGCGTTCCAGCTGATTTCACCTAACTCACCACGCAATCCCACCTCAAGCGTCTTTGTTACCACTTGATCCAACGGTGGATCGGCGACGAAAGCATTCGGTAATTTGCATGGGGCTTCAGGATCGGCGCACGTCAATTCCACAGGCGTTGGCACCCGTGAGGACTCACTATAACTGCTATAGAGTGAAAGACCGCTATAGACCTGATAGGTCAGCCCTACTGCTGGATTGAAGCGGTTAAAGGTGTGATCCCCATTGAGTTCTACACCAATTTGATCGCGCAATACAACGTCAGTTCTATTGTAGCGTCCTGACAACGTGAGCCCCAGCTGAGGCGTGATGGAAAAAGTGTTTGTCGCATAGATGCCAATATTCTGAACCGTGGCCTCAACGTCCACAAAAGATTCACCGTCAAAAATACCGCTACCGACTGTGCCACGGTCGGAGGTCAGACTCGCCAGTTCCGTCTCAGCGTTAAACAACGCGCTACCACCATCGAAACTCGCACCGGCGATGAACTGGTTTTCACGGTTGATGAGTGGATGGGTGAAAGTCGCCTGTAGGGTCGCACCAGAGCCGTTTTGACGCGTTTGGCTCGTATTATTTGTGGCGTTCAGTCCTCCTTCATCAGCGTCATCGTTCTCTGCATTATCGTCATCATAACCATTTTCAGTAAGACGGACATCATTTCCGAACTGGTCCTTCACCCGTTCCTCCACTGCGCCTTCTTCAATGCACAGGAAACCTCCGTTTTCAGGGGCTTCGCACGACTCAAAGTCTGTGTCGTCCCCGTTGAAAGTTTCAATGTTATTGCGTCGATAGTAGACTGTGCTTGCCAATATCACGTTATCAGACAAAGCGTGGCTGCTGCGCAAGTTGGTAAGGAGCATGTGATTCTCTGTCATGTCTGGATGTGTAAACACGGCATTACGTCTTGTTTCAAGGAGTTGGATCGGTAGTGCCCCGTTCCCTAAGAGTTCATTATCTGCCAAAGTCAGGCTCAGGTTCAGAGCGGTAGCGTTTTGCTCCCAACCGATGTTTCCAAACAGCTGCCTGACATCCGAAGGCGAGAAATCGCGCCAGCCGTCTTCGTTAAAGAGAGTGCCACTGAGGAAATAACTCAATCTCTGATTATGACTGCCGCTGGAAAACGTAACGGCTCTCCGTGCGAATGAACCACCGTAGACCTTGACTTGATGCCCGGGATGCGTGAAACCCGTCTTAGTCCTCAAGGAAAGTGCACCACCGAGCGTATTCAAGCCGAAAAGTGGATTTGAACCAGGCATCAGGTTAATGCTGGCAATTGCGGATTGTGGAATGACATCCCAGTTCACCGTGTCCCCAAACAGTTCGTTAATACGGATGCCGTCCTGATAGGTGGCTAATCCCTGAGGCAGTCCGAGCAACGGAGAAGCCGTGAAACCTCGAAAGCGAATATCAGGTTGGAAAGGATTGTTCTGTGCCTCGTTGACATGGACGCTGCCGAGATTCAGGTTAATGAACTCGGTGAGGTTTAAGCTTTGCGCAGCAGCAATTTCGGTGTGAGTCGCCGTTTGGATGTTAGCGGGAACCTTATTTTTTGGGAGTCCCACGCCGTGGAGGGGTGTCACGCCGATCACCTCAATCGGCTCTATCGTCAACGGTTCTTCCTCAGAGTCCACTGAGGCATTCCCAAAGGCGAGTAACAGCCACACAATGAGCATACAGTTGAAAGTTCTGAATAAACCGTTGAAGAATGCCATTATTGCCTCCTCTTTGTGGACGTTGAGAGAAGATTGGGGATACTTTAAAAACCGTGACTGTGAGTATCTATCATACATTGTGAGGCACTTTCATACAAGGAAAATTAAAGCCTGTTGCGGATAACGAAGTCCTCTGAAATGCGCACAAAATACCTTGCTTTTTTCTCATACATCAGGCATAATGGTTTTCAATAAACTGATGAGGACCAAATTATATGAAACGTGTGCCTTTCCAAATTTTACGAGATGAATTTTATCGTGCGCTTGCAGCAATCGGGTTTGATGGCGAGCGAGGAATGCTGTGTGCGCGACTGTTTGCCGAAAATCAGCGTGACGGCGTCTACTCACACGGGCTTAATCGCTTCCCCGGATTCGTTGCTGGCCTGGAGAGCAAACAGATTGATTTCCGGGCGCAGCCAGAGAAAATTGAGGGGTTCGGGGCCTTAGAACGGTGGGATGGCAAGATGGGGGTCGGACTCGTCAATGCTCACTTCTGTATGCAACGGGCAACGGAACTCGCTGATGTCCACGGCATTGGGTGTGTTGGACTTTCAAATACAAATCACTGGATGCGTGGTGGTGCCTATGCCTTACAAGCCGCAGAAGCCGGATATGTCGGGATATGCTGGACGAATACGACGCGACTCATGCCGCCGTGGGGTTCTGCGGAAAAGAAGATCGGGAACAATCCGATGGCGATTGCTGTGCCGCGAAAAGAGGGGCACATTCTGCTGGATATGGCGATGAGCCAGTATTCAAATGGGAAATTGGAGGTGCTGCAGCTACAAGGAAAACGATTACCGTTACCGGGTGGATACGACACCAAAGGGGCGTTAACAGTTGAACCGCGAGAGATTCTTGATTCCGCACGGGCACTTCCGATCGGCTATTGGAAGGGATCGGGTTTGGCATTGGTGCTTGACACGATGGCATCCGTTATTTCGGGTGGGCAAGCGACACACGAAATAGGAAAGCAGGGCTCGGAATACGCCGTCTCTCAAGTGTATATTGCGATTAATGCTACCGGAATGATGGGGCAAACGGCGTTAGACGAAACAGTGGCAGCAATTATTGATGACTTCCAAACGGCTATCCCTTTAGACGAAAATGAGAGTGTGAGGTATCCTGGGGAAGGCATGTTGCGGACACGGATGGAGAGTCTCGAAATGGGGGTCCTCGTGGATGAAGAGCAATGGCAGGCATTATTGGAGATGAGCATCACTTAAAGTTAGTTCCAAAGTTGTAGCCTGCAACATCGGCGCAGGCGGATCTACGAAAGGGTACGTGAAATCACGAACCCACCTGACCGAACCCCAAGGAATAATTAAAAATCCGAAAGGAAAATTAAAAATATGGCTTGCACTCTTTTGGTATCAGCGTATAATACATCTTAGCACGAAATCTGAAACGACACCCAAATCACCAATCTAGAATGGATTCGGGAGATAACTCATGGCATTACGGGCAGGGATTGTCGGTTGCGGCGGGATTAGTCGAAGCCACGCGGGCGCGCACGCGAACTTGGAAGGTGTTGATCTCGTCGCGATGTGTGACATAAACCGAGATGCGCTCAACAGCCGCGCCGACGAATACGGTGTTTCAAACCGATATACTGATTACGAAGAGATGTTCGCACGCGAGGGACTCGATATCGTGAGTGTGTGTACGCATGCCCCCTTGCACGCCCCAATAGCAATTGCTGCCGCAAAAGAGGGCATCAACGTTTTATCTGAAAAGCCGTTGTCCGTTGATTTAGAAACGGCGGATCAAATGTTCACAGCATGTCGTGAGGCGGGTGTGCACTTGGCGGTGAGTCATCAGTTCCGATTTACCCCACTTTTTCGGCACGCGAAATCTTTGGTCGATGCCGGTAAAATTGGAGAACTCCGTTCGATTCGTGAAGTCGGCAAAGGACGTGAAGCCGGATTTGAGTTGATGGAGATGGGGGTCCACTATTTTGACGAGATGGATTTTTTCTTAGACGGGATCTCTTGGATTCAGGCCCATATCACATATCAAGGACACGATGTGACGGAAGCGGATATTATGCACAGCAGCGAATTGTGTAAAACTGACCGACGTGATAACGGTATCGTTGCCGGCGATACAATGCTCGTGCATATCGGTGGTGGAAACAGTGCCTACGGTATCATGGAACTTTATTGCCGCGAACCCAGACACGGGTGGATGATGGGACCGCATCTGCTCGGTTCAGAGGGGCAGTTGATGGTAAAACCGCGCCCAGACACCGGTATAGATGAAATGTGGTACTGTCCGTTTGATGTCTCTTTTGCAGCGCATACACCTGCATGGGAGCAGATAGAACTTGACCCATCAGCGTTTCTTATCTCCGGGAAACCGTGGCAGTCGCGCCACACCATCTGGAGCGCAAAAAATATGCGAGACGCAATTCTTAACGAAAACCAACCAGAACTCGGTGGATGTAACGCCCTGACTTCCCTTGAGTGTGTCAGCGCAACCTACGTCTCCCATTTCAGTGGACGAAAGGTACAACTGCCGTTGGAGGAGCGGAGTCATCCGCTTGTGACACGCCTTAACAGAGGAGCAGCGAACTAAATGAAACTTGCCTTTTTTAATGATTATCAGCTCGGTGTAATAAGAGAAAATGGAATCGTTGACATCGGCGGGGCACTCAGTAGTGTTTCCTATCATACGCCGCAAGAACTCATACGAACGGTGATTGAGGATTTTGATAATCTACGTCCGACAATAGAGGAAGCAGTTGAAAATGGTACTGCTACAGCTTTGGATGATGTCAGTTTTCAAGCACCCGTCCCGCGTCCGGGACAACTCGTCTGCCTTGCCGGCAATTACATTGAGCCTGATAGTCCGTCGCGCGGGGATTTCAATGCCTTTCTGAAGTCACCGACCGGCATCATTGCCACGAAAGGGACCGTGGACCTACCAGAGGCTGACGTGACCGTGTTTCACTTTGAACCGGAATTATCCATTGTGATTGGTAAGACGGCGAAACATCTATCTGAAGATAATGCCTTGGACTGTGTGTTTGGTTACACGCAATTTATTGATGTTTCCGCGCGGGGGTTGCCAGGGGGGTTCTTCTTGGGAAAAAGCTGGCACACGTTTGCACCGATGGGTCCAGCGATCGTTACTGCTGACGAAGTGGCTGACGGGAACGCACTCGGCGTGCAACTCTGGATTAACGACGGTCTCCAGCATGATTTCTCTACAAATTCCATGGCGCGCTTTATCCCTGAATTGCTCGCAGAGGTGACCAATGTGGTAACCTTGGAACCGGGTGATGTTGTATCGACAGGGACCCACCATGAGGCACTCACCGCAATTGGGGACGGGGACACGGTAAAGTTATCCGTAGAAGGTTTCGGCCCAGCACTAACCGTTCGTGTGAGCGACCCACTCAAGCGGACGACTTGGCGCGGTTAGGATATTTATGGCGCAGGTTTTTGTTCACAGTCTCTGCAAAAAAGTGTTGACAACTGCTCCAATTTGTGTGTATAATAGTTTAAGGTATAATTTAGAGGCTTCCCTCTAACCACGAAATCCTTCTTCTAATAGAAATCGCAAGTTTTGGCTTGCCGGCTGCGTTACTTTCAACAGTAAAATTTAGCGCGATCCGAAATGAGAGCCTTCTTGACCATAAGGAGACAGAATTAATGAAAAAACCCAGGATTTTCAACAGCAAGTTTTGGCTTGCCAGCGTCGCCAAAAGAGCCGTGCCTGTTGTCCTCGCGATTGTCTGCGCGTGGATAGCGGGATGTGCTGGCTGTAATCCGGAACCGATACCGAGTGGAATGAGTCCTACAGAGGGACCCGAAACCGGCGGGACGACTGTCCAGATTACTGGCGAAAAATTTGATATGAAAAACGGCGTAACCGTGACGTTCGGCGGAAAAAATGCGCAAAGTGTAACCGTCCCAAGTGAAATGCAGATCACGGCAGTAACTCCCGGTGGCATGGCAGGAGAATCTGTGTCCATCGTTGTTACCAATAAAGGGAAACCGGAAGTTCCGGTCACACTTTCACAGAAATTTACTTACACGGACGCAACCCCACCGACAGTGACAATGAACGAGCCTGTAGATGGCACGGTTATCTCTGAATACGAGAATTCCCTGAATGTGATGAATAGCCTGTCGGTTTCCTTCAGCGAACCGATTGACAGCAACAGCGTTGTCGTGGATGTGACGGTTACGAAAACGGAAAATTCGATGAGTGAACCGATGAACGCGACGCTGTCGGGGACAGTGGCAGGAAGTGGCGATTCTGTGACGTTTACCTCTGATATGCCGATGCGCGCCGGACGTATGTACACTGTCACCGTCTCTGGTGCTACCGATATGGCCGGCAACGCCCTCGAAAGTTCGCACAGTTTCAGCTTCAGCATCACCAGCCCTGAAGTACTTGACAGATACCGGGTGAAGGAAGAGGATATTCAGGAAGAGAACGGCGAAGCGGCACTCAAGCGCATCGCTTCGCGTCCTGAGATTTTTGATGACGCGGAGATGTGGAAACGGTTGGTCGCCGCGAACCAAGACGATTATATCTTCGATCGGAGAAAACTGAGCGTAGGACAACTGTTATTGATTCCACGTGGGCGCGCTTGGGGTGATAAGTAGTCCTGAACGAACCGCAAGGAAAGCTTAAAAACTTGCGAAAATATGTAGCCTGAAACGAAGTCGAAGGCGGGACTACGGGAAGGGACATCAACGCTCAAACTGCCCTGACCGAACCGCAAGGAAAGTTTAAGAAATCGAAAAGCCGTGTACCTGCTACACGGCTTTTTTGTTTCTCAGGGGAGGATATCATGTTTGGTCCGCAAAGAGATTCTGAGAACCGTATCGCCGAGCACCGAAGCAATGTAGTGGGTATAAAACACCTTCACCGATTAAATCTACCGCTTACGAACCCATCGCGACCGCAACCGAATCAACCGATTGACATTTATGTGACAACTTCTGGCGGTGTCACCTACGATTCGGTTCGCTGTTGGGTGGATGTAGCTGGTGAGGAATCTACGTTTGAACTCGCCTCGAGTGGGTCGGTATGGAACACACTTGAATGGCGATATGTGCGCCATTGGCATGGGCAAATTCCACCACAACCCAGCGGGACGGTTGTCCGCTATAGAATTGGTGGACGCGTCGTGGGATCAGATGGATGGATCTTTGCGGATAACCAAGCGCGGGTGTTCTCCGAATCAACCGAATTCGCGCTCTCTATTGACGACTCCGACGTGCCGAAGTGGGTCCGCGATGCCGTTATCTATCACATTTTCCTTGATCGATTCTATCCAGGGGACGGTGTGCCGTGGAAGAAACCAACAAATCTCTCCGGGTTTTTCGGTGGAACGCTCCGCGGGGCAATTCAGAAACTTGACTACATTCAATCGCTTGGATGCAACGCAATCTGGCTTTCACCTCTTTTTGCAAGTCCATCTCACCACGGCTACGATGCGACAGATTATTATACCGTTGAACCTCGATTCGGCACGAACGCAGAATTGATAGAACTCATCGAAAAAGCACATCAGCGTGGCATGCGGGTTATTCTCGATTTTGTTGCCAACCATTGGTCGAACCACCATCCGACGTTTCAAGCCGCGCAGCAGGACCCAGACAGTGAGTATCGAGCGTGGTACACATGGCAGCGCTGGCCCGACGAATACGCAAGTTTCTTCACTGTGAAGGGAATGCCACAACTGAACTTAAAACACAAACCCGCGAGCGATTATTTATTGAAGTGCGCACAGCATTGGCTTCAGCAAGGTGTTGATGGATATCGACTCGACTACGCGCCAGGTCCGCCACGGACGTTCTGGGCAGATTTTCGCCAAGCTTGTAAAGCCGTAAAGCCTGACGCTTTTCTGTTCGGAGAGGTCGTGAGTCATTCCGAAGTCATCGCGTCCTATATCCCACATTTTGATGGGTGCCTTGATTTCCTGCTTGCGGATGCCCTCCGACGAACGTTTGTCCTTGAAACTTCGACACTGCTGGAATTTGAAGCGTTTTTAGCAGCACATGAGACATACTTTCCAGACGACTTTTCACTACCGGTGTTTCTGGATAACCACGATATGACGCGTATCCTCTATTTGGCAAAGGAAGATAAGGCGAAAGTCAGGTTGGCGGCATTAGTGCTCTTCACACTCTTTGCACCGCCTGTAATTTACAACGGAACCGAAATAGGCGTTTCGCAAAGGAACCCACTTGGACGGTTCGAGGAGGCGCGATTACCGATGCCCTGGGGGGATGAAGCAAACAACGATCTGTTGGATTATTTTCGACACTTGGGAGCGTTACGGAACCAGTTTTCGGGACTTACTTCTGGTAGGCGACAAGTTGTTCATTTGAACGTTCAAAAGGGGACTTACGCGTATCTACGCACTTCAGAAACGGATTCTATCCTAATCGCATTCAATACGGGACGATGCTCTCAAACAATAAATGTTCCAGTTTCGTCGTTTCAAATTTCTGCGAAGGACCTGCTCAATGGAAATCGAGTAACAGTCTCAGAGGATGCCGTGAGCGTTTCACTGCCAGCGCAAAGCGGAGCGTTTGTCGTCTGAGGTTTAGGTGAGAAAGTAAAAAGGGGACCGACACCTACAGAGTGCTGTTCTCGGTCCCCTTTTTATGGGTGTTATGAGATGTGACTATTGGGCGTCACCGTCTCCATTTTCATTGCCATCACCGTTGCCATTGCCAGCATCTGTGTTAGCATCGCCGCCATTGGCATCAGCATCTGCACCGTTGCCATCACCGGCATCGGCATCTTCCATGCTTTCCATGTCGTCCATGGAGAGTGAGACGAAGACGCTGTCGTTATCAGCTTGGGCGTGACAACCGTGACAGCCATTACCTGCATCTTCAAGGTTAGACCCTCTGACTTGCATATATTCCGCATCTTCACTGGAACGCGCATATTTTTTGTAGACCCACCCATTGTGGCCGGCATACATCTCGTCGTCACTTTTCATCATCACGGCGACTTTATCGACAAACATTTCGGTATCATCCATAATTTCCTTGACGATTATGGTCCCAACGGGATATTCTGTTGCGCCTGCCTTGTTCGCCATGGCACCCGCATCGTTGATGTAGACCGTCCGGGCAGTCGTAATCCCCGTGTTCGTGTGGGCTGGATTGTGTGCCGCCCCAGTCTCAATCGGGCTCGCAGCTTCTGCCATGGGCGCAGGGGCCGGAAGCGCGACCGATGCCCACGACATGTACATTGACGCGTCGAGCATCTTCATCATCTCCATCGTCATGTCCATTGGCTTATCATCGGTAGCCGTCATGTCCTCGGCAGCAGGTTCCAACATTTTTTGAGCTCTGTCGCAGGATACGAAAGCGACAGCAGCGATTAGGATCGCAATCAGAGCGACCCGAACTTTAGACATTTTGTAAAAACTCCTTATTCTGTTAAAAATGGAGATCAACGAAGAGTTGTAGGCTTTTAAGCGACAAAACCTACCCACGCCGTTGTGGCACTCTTCGAGATCACATGCTACACAACTTCGCCTTAAATTATACAGTATTGCATCTTATTTTTCAAGGAAAATTGAAAAAGATCTGAGATTCGGTTGCTTTATTGAAATGAATTACGACTTACACGGTTGTCTCTCAAACAGATTTCCGCTGCCTGCGGGGGATAGAGGGAGGGGGATTCGCAACTTTGCATAAGTCCTGATTTTATCGAAACTGACAAGAAAACGGGACAGATAACTATAAAAGAGGCTACCTGTCCCGATTCTATTCAGGTTATGTGATAACTATTGGGCATCGCCGTCCATGTCGCCGTCCATGTCTTCATGCGTCATGTCGCCATCCATGTCGCCGTCCATGTCGCCGTCCATGTCGCCGTCCATCATGTCGCCGTCCATGTCGCCGTCCATATCGCCATCCATCATGTCGCCGTCCATGTCGCCGTCCATGTCTTCATGCGTCATGTCGCCGTCCATCATGTCGCCGTCCATCATGCCATCGGTCATCATGCCGTCGTCCATCATGCCGTCGTCCATCATGCCATCGGTCATCATGCCGTCGTCCATCATGCCGTCGTCCATCATGCCATCGGTCATCATGCCGTCGTCCATCAT
>VXPE01000119.1:0-30616 GCA_009839745.1 Candidatus Poribacteria bacterium | reverse complement strand
CGTCCATCATGCCGTCGTCCATCATGCCATCGGTCATCATGCCGTCGTCCATCATTTCTGAATCGCTGTCCATCATGTCATCCATAGCGGGGTCCATGATTTGTTGAGCTCTGTCGCAAGATATAAAGGCGAAACAAGCGATCAAAACCGCAATGAAAAGTATCTGAAATTTTAACATTGTTAGTGCTCCTTATACTGTATACTTCCCTATTCCTATATACTAAAGTGAATAGTTATGGAAAAGTCACGAATCTCATAGTGCGATTTCAAAACAATAAAGTTTATTCGGGTTAGATGTGACTCTCCACATCCATTGACCATACAATTTGAGTAAATTATACTATTTTCTACTTTAATTTTCAACAAAAAACGCGAAAATTATAATTTGGAAGTTGCCGCTATGGATTGGCTTTTAGGATTTTTGAACGAATTTTTAGAACGTAGGGGTGTTTGGGGGTTTGGACAAAAGCAGTTTCAATTTCACGGCGTGCATCAGGAATGCGGTTGAGGCGATAGTAGACCAAAGCAAGTGTGGCACGATGTATCGGTTGATCGTCGCTTTCAACTGCGGTCTCGGCAAGGGTCAGTGCTTCGTCCAATTCCCTGTTTTCCGTTGCGAGTAGGGACGCTAATGCCTCTTTGGGAAACGGAACGCCTGGGGCGAGTTGGAGGGCGCGACGGAAATCTGTCTCTGCCATACTGGATTTATTCTGTTTTTGGTAAATCTTGCCACGCCACAAGTATCCAGGGGCCCATGTCGGTTCGTGTTGTATTCCCATCGTGAGCGCGTCTGCGGAGGTTTGTAAGTCCCCGGACTTCTCATGCAAGTTTGCGAGTTGAACGTAGGCGTCCATAAAATCCGGTTCGTGTTGGATAAGCGAGAGATAGTGGGAAACCGCTGCGGCTTGGTTGCCGAGTCTGGCATCTATCATGCCGAGGTGCAGAAGTGCCTGGCGTGAGGTAGGTTCCATCATGAGAACCCGTTGATACGATTTCTTGGCATCTACGAATTTTCCGAGTTGCATCTGAACGTAGGCATAATCTTTCAAAGCGGGGATAAAGGTGTCATCCGTTTCGATGGCTTTTTGAAGAGGTGTTAAGGCGCGCTGCGGTTGTTTCTTCTCAATGAACCAATGTGCTTGACCGCGATAGCGTTCCGCCAGTATTCGACGATAACGCGCTTCGGCAATTTCAGCTTCTCCGGTGTTCCCTATATGACCGAGAACATCTGCCAGCGATTTGTAAAAAATAGGTTCTTCTGGAGCATATCGGATGGCACGTTCATAGAAACGTTGGGCGACAGCGAATTGTCCGCGTCTCGCGCCGATCTCACCGCGCCCGAAAGCGGCACTGGCGAGTGTCTCGTCTTGGGTGAGTGCTTCCCGAAATACGGCATCGGCTTCGTCAACGCGGTTGAGTTTGAGAAGAACGTGCCCAAGGTTATTGTAGGCAGCGGGCGCCTCTGGATGTAGTTGCACAGCGACGATATAGTATCGCCGTGCCTGCTCTAAATTTCCACGCTCAGTTTCAATCTGTCCTAAAGCAAGATACCACGCCACTGGGGCATCTTCACCCGCGCCTTTAATGGCTTTTTGGAACCACATATCGGCTTCGGCGAGCTGTTTATTGCGATGATATGCAGCAGCGAGTTTGCCTTGCACCGTAAGCTGTAAGCGAGATATTGTAATATTGCCTTGCGGGTGTGTTGAAAGGACTCGCAAGGCACGTTGGAAAGCAGTAATAGCGGTGGGATAGTCCTTCAGTTTTGCGGCGGCATCTCCCGCGCCGATGTGAACAATCGGAGAATCTGGTGCCGTTTTGCCGAGTGCCTGATATAAACGGAGGGCCTCGCGCCATTCCTCCGCTTGAAGTGCACGCTCGGCATCTTTCAACTGCTTCTGGAATTCTTTAGGATTGTCCGCTATATCGTCGCCAGAGGTCAACGCAGCGAGTATAAACAGAAGTGTGGCAATAACAAAATATGCCCAGCCGTTTGGAGGCTGTTTACCTGTCGCACGTCTTCGGGGCTGATTGTACCGCATCCGTTTACTTCACCTCACTCTTTTCTTCTGCAAGTTCATCATCCAAAATATGCCAAGTTTCCTCTTCTTTCCTTTGAATTAGCCATGTTTCAAATTGTTCATTTGCCAACTCCTGCCGAATCCGCTCTGTAATTTCCTCACTGACTTCTGGGTATGTTTTTTGATACGCTGAATTATTCCGGATGCGTTCGACGATCTGGTATCCCTCCGAAACGCGGAAGGGTGTGCTCCGTTCAGAAACTTGTAATTTCGTTACGATAGCCCCCAAGGGTGTGTCTATTTCAAGCGTTGTGACCTCGAACCTGAGTTCTAACTGTGTTTCATAAGTTTCACGGACTGCCTGAAATGTCTGTCCCCGTTGTAAACGTTCATTGAGTTTTTGCACCAGGGTCTCGGCTTCCTGTTTTTCTACCTCGGATCCATTCTTTGGTATGACGATAAGTAGTGATTTGAAGGTAACTGTCGGTGGCACAATAAACTCGGCACCATTGGCATTGTAATACGATTTGGCTAATTGCGCGACCCTTTCGCTGTTGACGGTATTGAAAAATATGCGGCGAAAGAATTCATCGTAAATCAACTGATCGTAGACCCATGCTTCTATTGCTGATTTTTCCAATTGGGAGTGCTGCAAAATGCTTTGAAGTGCTGTCTCCGAGGCATATTCGACGGAAATTTCTGCTATTTTTGCGGCGACTTGTGTATTACGTTCGGTTACGACGATGCCGCGCCGTTCGGCTTCTTGTAGGACGAATGTCCGGTTGATGAGGGTATGGAGTGCCGCGCGCTTCTCAGCAAGGGGCGGAGGCGCGTCGGCACGTATTCCTAAAAAAACTGTAGCAATACGAAATTCATCTTCGAGTTCGCTACGTGTGATAGCATCCTCGTTGACGACCGCGACAATTGAATCAATGAGTGTTTGGGCGTGGACGTTACCACCGATACAGAGTAGGATCAGAAAGGTGATGTAGCGCATCATATTACCGCGGATTCCTCGGCGTTAGCCACGCCTCTTCAATGTGCAAGCCGAGTCCGGGACCATCATTCGGAGCGATATAACTATCCCTTGGGAGCGACTCACCTTCAAAGCGTTTCGTTTCCTCTAACGGAACACCCGGCGGCGTCCCGAGATAGTATTCTACCCACGGCGTGTTCGGCATAGCAGCGGAAAGATGGAGTCCAGATTGTCGGAGTCCACCGCCGTGGAAGATAACAGTAAGACCAGCGGCATCTGCGAGATGACAAATTTTGACGCATTCGGTTATCCCGCCTACCCAGAAGGTATCGGGTTGCAGAATATCCAAGCACCGTTTTTCGATAATCTGCTGAAACGGGAAACGGGTATAGTGGTGTTCGCCACTTGCTAAACTCACCCAATCGACCGCCTCTCTGACTTTGACTAAGCCCTCGATATCTTCTGGGATGAGGAACTCCTCAATCCATTTGAGGCGATACGGACGGAGACGGTGTGCTAAGCGGATGGTGTAATCGACATCGAAAGCCATGTAGCAGTCGAGCATGATTTCAACATCGTCACCGACTGTTTCTCTGGTCTTCGCGACCAGTTTTTCGTTCTCTTTCAAGCCCCATTCGCCATCTACTGGTCCATAGGGACACGCCAATTTCACGGCTTTGAAGCCGAGTTCCAACTGCCAATCGGTATCGTTGCCTGTGGCGTAAGCGAACATCTTTTCGCGCAGCGGTCCACCGAGCAGCTCATAGACGGGTTGGTTTTTGATTTTGCCGTTCAGGTCCCACAAGGCGATATCAACCCCACTCATCGCGCAACTGGTTAAGCCTTGCGAACCGTAAGGTTTGGACATACGGAACATCATATCCCAAATCTTTTCAACGGCAAAGCAGTTCTCACCGATGAGCATGGGTGCGAAGTGTTCATCAATGATTGCGGCAACCGGTGTGCCGAAAGAGGTCTCTCCTATGCCCCAAGTGCCGTCTTCGGCGGTGACTTTGACGTAGACCTGATCCCATGTCTTCGGCATCCAACTGGAACGGTGGCGTTTGTATTGTGGATAGCGCGACATGGGATTTGCGACTTCAGCGTGGACATTCCACGACTCGCGTCGAGGTTCCGTGCGTTTGATGTCTCGTTCTGGCACGTTGATCCGGACTGTCTGTATGTCTTTGATTTTCATCGTCTCGCTCCGTTCAAGGTTTGTGGCATGATACCATAACGCAGTGTTTAATTCAAGAGGTTTTGGAACAAGATAAGGGAGATTATTTCGTCAGTTCTATCAAACCACAACCGATTTTGGCACCGCCTCCGGGTAGGATTGTAGGGATCGTCGTCTGCGCGTTGGCGTGGGCGTGTGCTGGTGTCCCCGGTGGATGGAAATGCGGTTGGACGGTCTCCATATTCATGTCCGTTTGCATGTTCATGGGGTGCGCATGCGGATGGGTTAGGAAAGTGTCACCCGTTTCATGAATCATAATCAGTTTGCCGAGAATGTCGGTATTTGGATCCCTTCCAAGGGACCAGAACGGTGTCATAAATTCTAAGATCCCTGTCCCATCTTTTCCGACTGTGATGTTACCGACTTCGCCTACACCGATAGGGGGCGTATCAAGTGTTGCTTGGACGACAGGGATACCGGACGTACCTGCTGGAATCCCCATAGGGTGCCAATGCGGTCCGATGTCGGCGCAGCTGCTACCTGTATGGAGATGGATGGCGTGCAAGCCCGATGTAGCACCCTGAATTTCGATGACAACGTGAACCTCTGCATCCATTTCTGTGAAGGTCGCTGTGCCGGTTAGACCACTCCCCTCTATTTCAGAAATGGTGGCAACTGCGACTTTGTCAATGGATTCTGTGGGGGTCATCTGGGTTGGAATTTTTTCGCAACCGATTACAAGGCATGCCGCGATGATAAGGGTGATTATTATTTTATACGTATGGCGTTTAAAGTCCATAGGGGTCAAATGGTTCCTTTCGGTGTGATGCTATAAGTATTATATTACATTTCGGTGTTGAAGTCAATCAAGCCTTACGTTTCAGCAACTGAGATTATGCTTGACATTCCATCCGATATTGATACAATAAAGGCATACTACCCAAAACATGGAGGAATGAGATGGGTTATAAATTAGATCCGAACGCGATGTATCGGATGCCGACACATTTTGGACCGAGGACGGGACCGAGATACGGACCCGATGGTAGAAAATTTGAGTGTAAAGATAACCCGAAATCAACGTCAGTTTCAGTGAGTTTCCTGACAAACAGCGAGCAACTTGAAGCATTTCTACCGCCAGGCTTCTCGCTCAACGGCGAACCCGTTGTGTCTGTGTCTGGGGGCTATATGAAGGAAATTGAATGGCTTGCAGGACGCGGCTACAATACGCTCGGTGTTAGTTTTCCGGTGGTTTACGAAGGTGAAGTGGACAGGGCGACGGGTTCTCTGTTGACAGTGCTGTGGGAAAATCTGACGGATCCGATTTTAACGGGACGTGAGGAATTAGGGTTCTCCAAGATCTATTGCGCACTTCCAGATCCGATAACCTTTAACGGTGAGACACACTGCACTGCGAGTTGGCTCGGTTTTAAGTTCATGGACATGCGCGTGAGGGCGACGGAACAGGTCCCGATCCCCCCCGCGTCCCCGCCGCCGCAAGCGAGTGATGAGCAACCGCTTACTGGTAGTTTACATTACAAATACATGCCGAGAACGGGGGTATGGGGCACTGAGGATATTGCCTATGCTGTGCTGACACCATCGCATACACCGAACCGGGTCGTGCAGGAGCAGTGGCGCGGCGAGGGAACCGTCGAATTCCACAAAGCGCGCTGGGAAGACCTACCGACACAATACAACATTGTCAACGCCTTCCACGACTTGGAAGTCAAGGAGTGGCGTGGTGCCTCTATCGTTAAAAGCGTCGGTGGAAAGGACCTGAGCGACCAACGCATCTTGCGTTAATCAGTTGTCAGTTATCGGTTAAGAGGCTTTTTTTATAGTGGATCCTAAAAATAAATAGACACTCTCTGCCCCCGGTAGGCGAGGTTTCTAACCTCGCCGATTATCCAGGGTCCACTTAATTGTCGAATCTACTATAAACCGAAGCGCGTAGCCCGTAAGCGTAGCGGAGGGCGGATTTGAGGAACGGACATCAAAGTTTTAACGCACGTTGTTCCTCCGCAAGGAAAAATTAAAAATCCGCAAGGAAAAATTAAAAATTAGTCCATTACCGTCCCTCCTGCGACGGTGATGGAAACCCCTGATAGGTAGGCGGCTTCGTCTGAGGCGAGGAAAGCAGCCATCTTGGCGACATCTGCTCCCTCAGCGAGTCGCCCAATGGGGACAGCTGCCTTAGAGCGTCGTGTATATTCCGAAAGTTGTTCATCAGCGGAAAGATTCTGAGGCATTAGCACAGATGCAAGATGTCCAAATCGCTCTGTGTCCACAAGCCCAGGGCAAATAGCGTTTACGTTGACCTGATAGGGTGCCAGCTCAGACGCGAGCGATTGTGTGAAACCGATCACAGCGAATTTCGAGGCACTGTATGCGGCGAAGCGCGCCGATCCCCGTTTCCCGGTGACAGAAGACATATTGATAATTTTGCCTCCCGTTTCTTGGGCGATGAGATGACGTGCTACCGCTTGCGAACAGAGGAATACGCCTTTCACATTGACACGCTGGACTCTGTCCCAATCCTCTTCAGCCAGATCTACGACAGGCACACGATCCTTGCCAGCTATCGTCCCGGCATTGTTGACAAGGATGTCGATTTTGCCGAAGTGTGCGACGGTCTGCTCCACCATCCCTTTCACCTGTTCTGCGTCCGTAACGTCCGCGACGACGCTGATCGCGCGCTGTCCCATTCCCTCTATCTCACGAACAACATCGGGTAGACCCTGCCAGTCGGGTTGATCTGCGGCGTAGGGATGCTCGGTCATGTCGTTAACAGCGACATCGGCACCTTCTTTTGCCAAGCGGGTCGCAATGGCGCGTCCGATACCATTTTTGCCGCCGACACCTGTCACTAAGGCGATTTTTCCATTTAAGTTGTACATTTAAATATAGCTCCTTTAACTAATCTGTGTCATTTAATGTGGCGTTGCGTATGCCTCAAGGCGACCAGAGGACATAAGTTGGCATATCGAACAGCGTGCCGATGAGTGCCCAGCCCCCTACGAATACATAATCGCCCATGACCAATCCAAGAAAAAACGGGATTGCGCGTTGATGGGCACGTAGACCGAAGATTGAGACAATGATAACCTTTATCATCCAACCGATATACACGGAGAACCAGAAATCAGCGAGACCTCCCCAAGTTGCGGCTGTCATCACGTATCCGATCGGATGGAAGGGCCACCAGATAAATTTATGCCGCAGGAAATAGAGAATCCACGTCATCCCTGCACCGATCCCCATGGATTGGGTGCCATCCCAATTTGGACCGGTAGGGTTGTTAAGCCACCGTTCTAAACGTCTACCGAAAACCTCCTCACCAATACCGATGACGTAACCGTGGACAGCAAATGCCCCGGTCTCATAAAGAAGATAGAGAAACGCCCAAAACGAGGCGAGGGTGCCGATAACAATCGCGAACATCATCACCCAAACCAATCTTCGACTGTTTATGCCTGCACGTTCTGCGAGTTTGAATCCTTCTAATTGGTTTGGCATCGGGTGTGAAACATTGAGGCGGTTGAGCCAGTAGTAGAAGGATATGATTGTGAGATTGCCCGTCCCGACGAATCGCGCCCCGAAGGTAACGACCATCAGCCGTGCTGGATCGAGAGCGAGGATCTCATGGGAGGGGGGACCAAATTCGGCACGCACACGGGTAACGCCGAGCGCCATTAAGGTGAAAATGACAATAAAGCCGAGGACACCGCCCAAGGACATACCCGCTTTTACCGAAAATAATGTGAGTCCGATACTCCCGAGGATTAATCCAGCGACAGCAACACGGTAAGGCATCGGCTCGTTTGAATCGTCATACGCTTTTTGGGTCATCAAGCAATTCAGGATCACATCGCGGAGATGTTTCCGGGTTCCCCACAATGCCAAGATACCGACGGCGAGCCATGCACCACCCGCTCGTTCTGCAAAATAGAGTTCACCTTCACCTAACATCCCCGTCCGAACCACCCGTTCCGCTTTGCCGAACAGGTAGAAGAACCATGCGGACATCGAGATATCCAACGGGACAAAAAATGTGAGTCCTATAATAAACGGGTAGATAGATAATGGGACCCATCCGACGGCGTTCCACGGCTTATCCGTGAACAGATGCGTAATCGAAATAGAACTCAGCTGAATAGCGGGGACTTGGGGGAAGAGATGGCTTAATCCTGCGAGGAGTTCAATAAAGGCTGCGACCGAAAAGCCTACCCACATCGTGGTGTTTCTGTAAAAACTTTTCCGCCCCTGCGCCATCTGAAGGGGCAATTGGATGATCGGGTATGCCAACTTTTCACGCTCCGTCCACTGAACGCGGATGATGCTATTGAGACATATGAGCGTGAACCAGAGGAGTGCGACAAATCCTGTCCAGACGAGGATCGGCACCATCCAGCCCCGTAGATGCTTCGGGAGATAAAAACTCAAGCCTCCCTTAAAGTAGGCATCCAGTGCGTAGTCCTCAGGCACAAACCATGTCGGGATATAACGCCAAAAGAGAGATGCCCATTCGTTTTCGATGGTAGCGAACCGGAATGGATGGGCAAGCGTGCCGATCAGGAACGTCATCATGGAGTGGCCCCCGATCGTTGATACCATGACGACCATAATATAGATAACAAGGAGTTCCTGTGGGGTCAGTGCGCTACGCGGCGCAAGTTTTTTCCAAACAAGGTTAAAAGCGATAACGGCGAAAAGGGTGAAAAGGGCGTTGAAAAAAAGCGAGACGAAGTTGAGGAGGAACTGCGGTTGGATCATCTCCGCCGCGTAGGCGAGCCAGTAGGCGTTCCCGATAACGAGGAGTGTGCCAATCAGAAGCGCGCGGAGCGTAATTCCAGATGTAAAGGAAGCGTTAGATTTCGGCATTTTCATTTTAACTTTCGGTGGGTAACCTTCTTGGGAATACCGTGCTGTTCAAGCCGAAGTTTCGCCAGTTTGAAAGATTCAGGGCTTAAATCAATGCCGATCCAGTGGCGGTGTAGGCGTTCCGCAGCAATACATGTCGTAGCACATCCGCAGAAAGGGTCGAGCACCATATCGTTCGGATTGCTACTGGCACCAATAATTCGCTCTAACAAAGCGATCGGTTTCTGTGTGGGGTACCCGATACGCTCCTTATTGCGTGCCGTTAAGTTCGGAATATCTACCCAGATGTTATTCAGTGTTTTCCCTTTTTGTTCGTCAAGATACCGTTTGTATCGGGGAACGTTTCCGGGGCGTGTTTGCACGACACGTCCGGCTTCGATCTCCTTTAGCATCCGAGATTCCGACCACCGCCAGGTTCTGGTGACACCCATCACGTCATAAGTGAGATGAGAATCGGGATTTTGTGTCTGAGCAGTTATAGACGTATGCGATACGAGTCGTCCGGTACCGGGTTCAACGTAATAATATTGACGTTTGGTTTTTTCGTCGAGGTCCTGCATATCGTAGGGGATCGTGACGGCATCAGGATTCCATACGAAATCGTTGCTTTTTGAATATCGGAGGATGAGATCGGAGTCGCGTGCCAATCCTTTTTTGAGGTTCCCTTTGCTGGTTACGGCTCTTTGCCAAACGATCTCGTTCCTAAAATTGTCTTTCCCGAAAATGCCATCCATCATCATTTTCAGGTAGTGGCTTGCGTTGTCATCGCAATGAAGATAGAGGGTTCCTGTCGGTTTCAGAATTCGATACATCTCTAACATCCTGATACCCATCATAATCAGATAGGCTTTCATGGATGTCCCGTGCGTGAATTCAGCGGTGCTGATGGCGTGATAAAGATCCGGGGTTTTCTCTGCAAGTTCACCGTGCCACGCGCTATCTAAATCGTTTGGGGTCCAGGAATCTTTGAATGCTGCGCCTGCTGCTTCGCTTTCTGTTGGTGCTTCAAAGGTTCGATTGGAGTTGAAAGGTGGGTCGAGATAGATCAGGTCAATGGTATCAGCGTCAAGAGCACGCAGCACATACAGATTGTCACCTTCAAAGATGGTTCGATTTTTTAATTTTACCTTGCGGTTCGGTAAAGTAGGTTTGTGCATTCACGTGCCTTTGCGTATATCTGCCACCTACGATGTTGTGCAGATATGTTTAGAGGCGCGTCTGCAGAACGCGCCTCTGGAGGGTGTAACGTTTATCGGCGTGCTTTGAGAGCACCCCACGTCACGGCAAGTTTATCGCTGGGTTCAATTGCGAGTCCTGTGTCAGACTTGAAATTCTGATTGACTTCGGCTTCGTCAAGGATTCGATCGTAGACACTGAATTCGTCTATGATACCGGTAAAAACGCCGAATTCACCATCGGCTCTCCCATCTAAACCGATAAACATGTGAATGCTTGCCCAGTCATCCTCAGGAAATTGGGCGAGATTCAGCACACCTTCGGTCGTCGCTTCGCCATCAACGAAAAACTGGACCTTACTATCTTCGGGTGTCCCCGCGACAGCGATGTGATGCCACTTGTTATCGTCAATAGTGTTTCCTAAGTCTTCGACGTTGCCGACCCAACCGGTGTCGAGGTTAAGGACGCTATTGCGAAGCCATAAGGTTTTGGGTCCCTTATCGTCAGTGCCGGGACCGCCTGTTTTGGCAAAGATTACGCCGGGACCGGAATTGTCGGTTTTTATCCATGCCGACCAGGTGAAATCGACGTTGAAATCGAACGCTTCCGGACTGTCGATTTCAACAAAATTTGCCTCGTCTCCGTCGAATTCCAGTGCGTCGCCGATTTTACCACCGACTTTTTTCAGGCTCCCGTTGATAGAGCCGTTGTAATTGCCGGTTCCGTCCTTAACGGTCTTTCCGTCGATATTGTTTGCATCGAAGCTCCAATAACTCACCAGTCCATCTTCGACGATTTGAGCGGAGAGGGTGGTTCCGATAAAACTAATAGTCAGAATTAGTAAGAAAAGAATAGCCTTTTGCAACATAAGTGAATCTCCTTTGATTCTTTTATGTATGGGAAACGTGCAAACAAGCCTTACGTGGGAGTGTCTTCTATCCTCTGAAAATTTTTCTGAGAATCAGAAACGCGCCGCCAACGACAATGATGAACAAGGCGACA
Source organism: Candidatus Poribacteria bacterium (assembly GCA_009839745.1). Lineage (NCBI taxonomy): Bacteria > Candidatus Poribacteria > Candidatus Poribacteria bacterium. The sequence goes on along the minus strand of VXPE01000119.1, from coordinate 19,380 downwards.
GTGAACAAGAAGGCGAAGATCGCTTGCAAAATTTGGAAAAGAATCAGGATACATACAACGAAAATGACGATCCCGAAAATGACAAGTAAAATTGTTCCCATACGTTAGTGTGTGTGGATATCAATCCACGTTGTAGGGGGTTATGGGGGGTCATCAGTAGAAAGTCTTCAAAAGTTGTAAAGTGTGCTAAAGTTGTGAAGTTGTCAGAAGCGATGAAACCAACTTCCGAACTTCACAACTTGCAAACTTGCACATCTAACTAACAAGCCCTTCTCCTGAAAACCGAACCAGTGACCACTGATAACTATATTAATAGCGTGCTTTGAGCGCGCCCCAAACGGTTGGAAGTTTGCCAGTTGCCTGAACAGCGAGGATCTCATCGGGTGTGCACTCGTCAGCCGTCTCGCAAATAGCCCAATTGTCAAATGAGACAATGGTCAATGCGGGCGCGCCTCTGCTTGAACCCCCGTTGAGGCCAACTTGTCCACTCTCAGGTCTGACGTTTCCAAAATCGAGTTTACTTTCAAGGAGCCAATCTTTGGGTTCATCTTTGCCATCTTCCCAGATTTTACCCGTAAACCCGTCGTCGGATATTTCGGCTTTCATCCAGTACCATGTACCGAGGTCTACCTCTCCGAAAGGCGGTTCGGTATCGTTCTGTTTCCAAGCGAGATGGTCGTTGAGGAACTCCATATTATTGAGGAAATGGTGAATCAGGAAGGCGTAACCGGAGGCATCTCCCGGATCAAGACGGAATCCGAGTCCACACCGAGCAAGGTCCCCATCTCCCCAATCATCGACGCGAATCATCACTAAACCCGTATGTGGTTCTGGGAAACCACCGTCTAAAACCAGGTAGGTGTGATCGCCAGGGGCTTCATGAGTTTGACTGATAACGCCACCCTTTTCTACCCAATCACCGTCATGGTTCTTGAATTCATATTTTCCGTCAATTTTTCCATCTTCAAAATCGTCAAGGTATAACACTTCACCAAAGCTGGTTGAACTCCATGCGAGTATAGCAGTACACGCCAGTATAGAGAGGAAGGATTTGTGGGTTAATAGTCTCTTAGCAATACGCATCGGAACATCCTCCTTTACAGTAATTCTTTATTGGTTTAACGTGGGGGCAGGAAAACAATCGCCGCTGTCCGAATTTTGATGTCCTTATGGCGTTGACCTGCGTTTGCCGCCATCCATATAAAGCGCGCTTCCAAACATATAGGAACAGGCTTCAGAGGCTAAGAAGGTTACAACATTCGCAACCTCTTCGGGTTCGGCAATTCGTCCCGCAGGTAGTTCTCCTCCGAGTTCCTTTAACAACACTTCGACATCGCGTCCCTCACGCTTGGCTCTTGCCTCCTGCTGTGTGCGTGCTCGACCGGTGTTTGTCAATCCCGGACAAACGGTATTTACCGAAATGCCGTCACCCGCAACGGCATCTGAGAGCGCACGCGTAATGTTAAGGATAGTGATGTTCGCAGCACCAGTGGGTATGTTGCCACGCGTCGGACTCGTACCGGCTGAACCTGCGATGTTGATAATGCGTCCCCACTGATTTTCCTTCATATAGGGGATAACCAATTGAGACATCCGAAGGTAACTATAGGTTTTCAGTGACAGCGCTTCATCAATCAGGTGAGGGGACAATCCCAAAATATCGGCATTCTGAGCGGCACCGACATTGTTGACGAGGATATCAACACCACCGAAATGATTCACTGTTTCCTGCACCACCTTTTCACAATTCGCGGGTATATTTAAGTCGCCGGCGACAGCATGCCCTTCGGATCCAGTCTGTTTAAGTGCGGCGAGCGTTTGATTGAGTGCGTCGTGGGTTCGGGCAGCAATACAGACGTGAGCACCTTCTCGGGCAAATGCAAGCGCGCACTGCCTACCGATGCCTCGACTACCGCCGGTAACGATTACGCGTTTTCCACGCAGTCCTAAGTCCATTTTGAGGCGCCCCTTCGGGATATAACTAACGGGGAGATGCCCACCTCACTTTGGCGGACATCTCATTTTCGACACATTCTGTAAGCGCACGTTTCGATGCGTATCTATTGGGAAGATTTGAGTGACCCCCAAGTTGTCGCTATTTTCCCAGCAGCTTCAACGGCTAACGCACCTTCAATACCTTCACCGAGTTTTGTTACGTCGTCATCAGTAAGCACCGTGTCGAAGATAACAACTTCGTCAATGATACCGTTCCATTGGCAGCGTTTGCCACAGCCTGGGTCGGCTCCGATGTAGACCTCTTCAGGAGATGCCCACGGGGGTCCCTTGGCATCTTCGGAGTTCTCGAGTTTGCCGTTGACGTAGACGTGAAGTTGGGAGCCATCCCATGTGCCGACGAGGTGTATCCACTCTTTAGACGAGAGTTCATCACCGAGGACTTCAAGTTTCCCGCCGCCGTTCGCAGCACGGATATGGAACGCTGCCTGTGTGCTGTTTTGCCCGTTTTCATGTGCGCCTGTTCCGAGTAAATACTGGGACCAGGTCGAACATCCAAGCCCTTTCCATATTACACATTTCCCGGTAGGATCCTCTGCGGCGTAGACCCAAGAATGGATTGAGAAACCTTTGGACTCCGTGAAATCCAAGGCGGCTAACGTTTTATCTTCACCCTTCGTGCCGAGTTTGACCCACGTGTCTGCACCGTTAAATTCTAACCCACCCCCGAATTTGCCTTTCGCCCATTTCAGGTCGCCAACAAATTCACCGTGGGTGTCGTTACCGGAAAGATCTTTTACCTCTTTACCTTTACCTTCTTCAAAGGTCCACATCCCCGCAATGTCGCCTTCATCAAACGCTGCATGGCTCGTCGCCATTACCGCGAAGCTGAAAGCAATAGCAACAATTGCAGTGAGTGTATAGTTCAGATAGCGTTTTGCTAAAAACATATTCATTTCCCTTTTGAGAGCGATTCGATGATCGTTTCTCCGTTATTTTTTCAGACTGCCCCAGGTGACAGCTAATTTCTCTTTCGCGTCTACGGCAAGCGTCGTCTCGAAGCCGTCATTCATAACCGCTTGGACATCGTCTTCATCGAGGAAAGTGTTGAAGATGATGAACTCATCTAACAGTCCTTCCCATTGCCGGGACTGGTTCCAGTCACCAATTCGGGCAGGATCGAGGACACCAGGGTTTCCACCCCAATCGTTTTCGATATCGAGTTCACCGTTAACGAAAAAGCGGATTTTCTTTTCCTTTGCACTGTAAGCAGTTGCGATGTGGACCCATTTATCCATCTGATCGCCTGCCAGCATATAATTCGCAAAAGTGTCGTTCCCGCCTGGGTTACTGTGAATGGAGAACTCGACTTTATTATTTGGATGCATCTGGTAATGGATGTCCCCGGCTTTCCAACCGTTGACGTTGAAAAAAACACGCCATGCCCCCTCTCGTCCGGTGGATTGGACCCAGTGTGCGAAGGTAATTTCTTCAAATTCGCCGATCCGTTTCGGGATTTCGACCCAATCACCTGCGCCGTCGAGTTCGATGGCATCACCGAATTTCCCAGCGACAAAGTTTCCGCCTTTAACCTCGCCATCAAACCCGTTCCCGGATATATCTTCGGCATCGCCCTCAAACAGCCATGCCGCCGCGATCATATCTTCAGTGATTTCTGCGGAACTCAGCATGCTGCTACCCAGTATGAGTAGCACACTGAGGGTAACTGTGATAATTCTTGGATTTAACAAAAGAACCTCCTATGTGTTGATAGAAGAACCGATAAACCTTGGACATTCCAGATTCTTCTGAGTCATTTCTTTCACTGTGTATGCGTTAATTATAGCATAAATAATGTGGAGATACAATTCTTAAGACTGGAAATTTTGACAGAAGGATTAAACAAATCTGTCTTTGTGTGAACTGGTTTCCCATTGGGCGCGCCACGTTTGCCATGACGTAGGACATTGCTCGCTTTCATGCTCGCGAACTGGACAGGCAATCGCTTCGTGCCAGAGTCCGTTGAGCGAGGTCCCGGTGCGGCTGAACCGAAAATCTGTTGACCAGCGGATGCTGTCGCTGTGATTGACTAACGATCGATGGAAGACCAGATTGTTAAAGACAAGTAGGTCACCCTTCTTCATCTCTAAAGTGTCGATGTCGGTATCAGATGAGGTAGGCGGAAGGACCGGGACAGCAAACGCCTCGTCCGGCACGCGGTGATAGGTTTGTAAGCCTGACTTATGACTTCCCGGTAGGAATTGTAACGGACCATTCTTCGATTTAACATCCACGAGCGGAAGCCAAACGGTCAAATGCGTATCGTTTTCCGTGTCTGGCATATACGCACTGTCCTGATGCCAAGGGAGCGTCGTCAGTTTTTCATTGGGGAGTTTCGGACGCACCCAAAAATCGCCGTTGAATTGAATATCACTACCGATAAGGTGTTCCAAGACATCCAGCACTTTCTGATCGGTTATCAGATTAAAAAGTGCCTCGCTGAAGACAAGCGTGTGCCAGCCAAAGACCTCGTTTTCTCGACCACACGCCTTTAGAACAGCATGCCAACGGTGCTCAAAAGACATCTCTTTGTAAGTATCCGAGATGACCCCTTCTTTATAAAGCTCGGTGGCACGTGCATCGACAACTTCAGAGACAACAGCGATTAACGGAGCAAGATCTGATTCAGATAGTGCCGATTGGACAACAAGATAACCCTGTTCCGCAAATTTTTCAGAGTTCGTTTCCATCGTTTTTAGCGTAGGGTTTTGATTGATCCCCAAGTCGTTGTGAGTTTCCGTCCCGGTTTCACACGGAGTGGGTCCATAGAATCCTCAACAGAGATGGCTTCGTTCCAAAATGCCGCGTCGTCAACGGCACCACCAAAATGGTTCTGACCGTTACGGCTACCGATATGGTTATGCCTCCGTTTAAGGAAACGTATGGCGAGACCTAAAGCCTCGCCTTAGTGTGAAAACGAACATGAGGTGCCAAGAAGGACAAAGTCCGCTATAGTTTCGCTCTCAACTTGTCCATGAGACCATCGGGTGGATCAAAGGGGAGATCGATCACTTCGTTCGTGATACCGCTATAGTAAATTCCCAAAAGCAGGTTGAACTCGGCAAGCGATTGCTCCAGATGGGTGGGATGGACTTTGCTCTCATCATCGAGCCAATCGAAGACTGCCTCGGTGAGATTCCCTTGTGCAATGACATCCTGTTCTCCGTAACTAAGTGGACCCCCCTCATAACCGTTTTCCGGGGTTGAGCGTTCCCAACTACTAAACCGCCAATGCACGAAGCCTTTTGTTCCAATGACAAAGACGCGTTTGTGGAAGAAGACGACCGGATCGTCGGAAGCAGTCGGTGCGATGGCTGTCCCGAACGCAACAGAGACGTGCAGCCCGTTCTCGTATTGGACGCGCGCACTCGCATATTGTGGAGAGGGTTGTGCTGAATCTAAGTGTTCGGCACCAGAGATTTGTCCGAGGACTCGCACGGGGCGTGAATTGTCAATGTAGGAGGAAACGAGTTGTAACACATGCGGACCCTGATCGACGGGGGTGCTGCGTGCACTGGCATCAATGAACTTGATATCCCCGATGCGTCCCTCTGCGACATCCTGCTTCAATTCCAGGTTTTGGGGGTGAAAATTGAGCTGTGTGTTGACGACGAATTTCGTTTTCGTTTCCTTGGAAAGCCCCGAAATTTGCTTCCAGTCCTCGCTTTCGACGGCAATCGGTTTTTCGATGATCGCCGCTGGCACTCCTGCGTCCGATGCTTGTTTCATCAGTGGATAGCGGATACGCTCATTGCTACCCCGTAGCACGGGAGCTGTGACGATGTGGAGGACATCGGGTTTCTCTTTTTCGAGCATCTCATCGAGATCGGTGTAGCGTGAAGAGATGCCGAAGTCATCTCCGAATGTGTTGAGCAACTCTGTGTTCATATCACAGATTGCGGCGAGTTTGCCGTTTTTGACGAAGCGATAGGCATCTGCGTGGGCCCGGGCGCGACCCCCGCACCCTAACATTGCGGTTTTATACACAAAAATATCTCCTTTAATAATATTCCTAATTTCAAGCCAACTTTTTAGAGTTTCTCTCGGAGGATGTCAATCAAGCCATCGGGCGGTTCAAACGGGAGATCGATAATCTGATTCGTTACGCCGCTGTAGTAAATGCCGAGAAGGAGGTTGAACTCCGCAAGAGATTGCTTGAGGTGCGTCGGGTGTTGTTTGTTTTCATCGTCAAGCCAATCGAAAACGGCCTCGGTGAGGTTGCCCTGTGCGACGACATCCTGTTCCCCGTAGTCGAGAGGACCGCTCTCGTAGCCGCCCTCTGGTGTTGCGCGTTCCCAACTGCTGAAGCGCCAATGCACGAAGCCTTTTGTGCCGACGACAAAGACGCGTTTGTGGGTGTGGTTACCCGCATCCGGCTCTTTCGGCACTTTCTGCCCTACACCCGTCCCGAATGCGAGAGAGACGTGAAGTCCGTTTTCATAGAGCGCCTGAGCGGCGGCATGCATAGGGGAGGGCTGCGTGGAGTCTAAATCCTGAGCCCCGGAAACCTGTCCAAGCACGCGCACAGGACGCGAGTTGTCGATATAGGAGGAGACGAGCTGCAACACGTGGGGTGCTTGGTCGACGGGGGTACTCCGAGCACTCGCGTCAATGAATTTGATGTCTCCGATACGACCTTCTGCGACATCCCGTTTCAATTCCAAGTTTTTCGGATGGAAGTTCAGCTGTGTATTGACAACGAACTTCGTTTGTGTCTCTTCTGCTAATCCTGCGAGCTGCTTCCAGTCTTCGCTCTCAACGGCAATCGGTTTTTCCACAATTGCTGCTGGGACCCCAGCATCCGAGGCGTGTTTCATCAACGAGTACCGAATCCGTTGATTGGTGCCGCGTAACACGGGTGCCGTGACAATATGAAGAACATCGGGTTTCTCTTTTTCAAGCATCTCATCGAGATCGGTGTATCGTGAAGAGATACTGAAATCCTCACCGAAACTGGTGAGTAATTCTTCATTCATATCACAGATTGCGGCGAGTTTGCCGTTTTTGACGAAGCGATAGGCATCTGCGTGGGCACGTGCGCGCCCGCCGCACCCTAACATTGCAGTTTTATACACAAAAATGTCTCCTTTTTATCGTAAATTTTGGAAGTGCGGTGCAGTCGGAAAACCGCGCCGACTTGGTCAAAACTCCAAGTAAGGTAGCCATAAGGGAGTGCCCCCTTACAGCCCCTTCCAAACCGTGCGTGCGACTTTCACCGCACACGGACCTGCCAGTTTTGTGTGGCGATAGACGCTTTAGGTCAAAGACCACCTTTACTTTATTTCTTATTCATAAGTCTAAGACTTCTATAGTCTGCATGCTTTAGCACGATTTCAAATCTATAGATAAAATGTTTTCAGAAATGTTTCAAGGCACAAAACCTGATTATGCTCGTCTCGTCAGAAACTACCTAATCTCCTCAACCTTGCAGACTTCTTGAGTCCGTTTAGGTTCTGTCTAACTTCCTGTGTAGAGACTCTATTGACGAATTTAGGGGCACTCTCTATCCCGATACATACTTATCGTATGCTTGTGCTACCTCATCCCAATCTGATAAAGTCTAATGAACACTTTATCAATTAGCATAACATAGTATAAATTATGCCTGTAGCACCACAACTTTTTCAAGTGTTAAACCGCACAAACTATTTCAAAATGACCATCCGTTTTATCTGATGAAAAGACGGAGTCGTCAACTGGTAGAAATAGATACCGCTCGCCACGCGTTCACCAAGGGCATTGCGTCCATCCCAATACGCCGCACGGCTCCGACCGTTATAAAAGCCCGCGGATTGGAAACCGAGCGACAGCGTGCGAACTAATCTACCCGTTGTATCGTAAATGGATATGGATACCGGAGTATCTTCTGAGAGTTGATAGGGGATCCATGTCTCGGGGTTAAACGGGTTCGGGTAGTTCTGTAACAACAGTTCCTGACTCGGTTGACCGATACCTTCAAGCCTGACGGACAAAACAGCGTTTGCGAGATCCGTCGGTTTTACCTTGAAACGCAGCGTCTGTGATTCAACGTTGCCATCGGGTGCCGCGACGTTCACTTCAATAACATCACCGGCTTGCACAACGCTCCGCCGCGCCAAGTCAGCAGTCGCCACGGCGAAGTAATCCCCTCGCACCGAAGTGGTGGTGAGACTATTTGTTCGGAGGTTACGGACGCTGACCGTGTAGCCGTCATAAACCGGTTTGCCTTTCAAGTGTCCGCTGACGACGAATGCCCAAGTTTCTTGGGGCATCTCCGTGGATATGGCAGATGGTGCTGCAGCCGCCTCGGTTGGATCTGTCCACGGTGCACCGACGAAAGCAAAGTTTCGCGTTTGTGGCGCATTGACGATATAGCCTTGTCCACCTTTGATGGGGAAACCATCATCGGGTGCACTGGGTGTCCATGCGATGAACTTCTGGCTTGCGGCATCAAGGGTGATGATAGTTGTTGCACCTGTCAGCGCGACAAGACTCTTAGCAGTCATGGGGGTCCAGGGGACCAGTGGCACAGAAAGCATGTTCAAACCTTTAGTGAGTGTGACAGTATAGGCATTGCTGAAAGCATCGCTCTCTTCCTCGGTACCGAGTCTGGCAATAAATCCGTGTCTGCGTCCATCAGGGGAGTCATAGTGCCCAACGACGGAAGCGTCTTGATTGATATTGTACCCTTCCGTTCTAACGCTGCCTGGCACTTTCAATTCATGGAGCCCTCCAAGGAATGTGCCGACATAAGTGCGGGGGACCTCACCTACCACTTTGCCTCGGGAAACGGAAATCTTTGTATCGGTGAAACCGTGCACAAAAAAGAATTCATAAGTTTCTTGGGTTGGAGGGGTGAAAGATACATACCTGCCATCCGGAGCGCGTAGGTATGGCGTATATGTACCCTCGTCATCTACGTAGCTGCCGAACATACCCCCCAACGCGTTGATAAAATCAGCGTATGTTTCCACTGCCCCCGGATACTCAACGATGATGTCCCCTGTGAATCCGCGACGTACACCGGAAGCATCTGTCCAATTACCCGTCATTGCTCCCGTCGCATCACTGATACCCCATATCTCGGTTTGGACGGAATTGGGAAAATCGTATTGCCGTAACTCCCCATTTTCCATGACAACACCGCGGTGGTGCCCCTCGCTATCCTCGTAGTACCCGGCAGCATTGCCATTATTACCGAGGGCATAGAAATAGGTGTTCTGTGAACCCGGAAAATCGTAGGTCTTAAAAACACCATCGATGAGGGTAAAGGCGACCATTTTTTTCCCATCGGTGCTTTTCGTGTAGCCTGCGTAATCTTCAAAGTCAGAACTCGCCGTCAACGCTAAAAAATCTACGCCCGGCACATCAATACTCTCATAAGTATAGTTGAAACCACTGATTTGGAAAACGGGTTGATTAACGACTGCAATAGGTTTGGCAATAAACCCGTTTCTACGTCCATCGGGTGTCTCATAAAACCCGACAACAGCGCCGTCCTGATTGATATTATAACCCTCTGTGCTGACGGCACCCGGAAACTGCAATTCACGCAGACCGTCAGTAAATGTACCTCGATAAGTGCGTGTGACATCACCGAACACTTTACCTCGGGCGATCCTTACTAGTGCATCGTTAACACCATGTACATAAAAGAATTCAAGATTTTCTGCATTTGTGAGCTCGAAAGCTACATACCTGCCATCCGAGGAATATGCGTATTCTTGAAATAGCCCATTAGCATCTATGTAGCTGGCGAACAAATTACCATCCGAGTTGACAAAATCGGCGAATGTTGCTGTTGCCCCGGGGAACTCAAGGATTGTGTCTCCTGTAAATCCACGCTGAACACCCGCAGCATCTATCCAATTACCCGTCATTACACCCGTCGCGTCGGAAATACCGTATATCTCGGTTTGCACAGCATCAGGGAAATCGTATTGCCGCATCTCACCATCTTCCAAGATAACACCGTGGTGCAAACCCTCGCTATCTTCGTAGTAGCCCGCAGCGCGTCCATCATTACCAAGCGCATAGAAATACGTGTTTTTGGCACCCGGGAAATCGTAGGTCATAAATACGCCATTAATGAGCGTAAAGGCGACATCCTTTTCACCATCCGCACTTTTCGTGTAGCCAGCATAATCCTCAAAATCGGAACTTGCCGTCAACGACAGAAAATCTACACCCGGAACCTCGATCGTTTCAAAGGCATAGTTCTCACTGGCGGATCCGATACTGGGTCCATCGCCGACTTGTGCAGCGGTGTTCCTTAAGAAAAAGGAACTGACGCACACGAACACTATGAAAATATAAAAATAACTGGTTTCAATTCGGGAGTACATTGATGAATCTCCAATACATTGATGAATCTCCTCTTATAAAAGTCATTAAGATAACACAAGCTGCCACTTTGTAGCATAGGCTGTTAGCCTGTGCATCTTTATGCCGACCCCGTGTTAGTTTTCAATGGATCGCAATCTAATAGAGCGTGCTATAGTCAAAATTACGTAAGTTCTGCTACAGTTTCTCCCGGAGGATATCGATCAACCCATCAGGCGGCTCAAAAGGCAGATCAATAATCTCGTTGGTTATCCCGCTGTAGTACATCCCTAAAATGAGGTTATTCTCAGCGAGCGATTGCTTGAGATGCGTCGGATGGACGTTGTTCTCGTCGTCTAACCAATCAAAAATCGCTTCGGTGAAGTTGCCCTGCGCAACGACATCTTGGTCTCCATAGTTAAGGGAACCGCCCTCATAGCCACCTTCCAGCGTTGAGCGTTCCCAGCTGCTGAATCGCCAATGCACGAAACCCTTCGTCCCAGCAACAAAAACACGTTTGTGCCTGTAGACATTTGGGTCATCAAATGCTTTTTGTCCCATCTCTGTTCCGAATGCAAGAGAGACATGGATGCCGTTCTCATACAAAATATGCCCGACCGCATGTAGGGGACCGGGATGCCCAGGAGCAGAATTTAAATTCTCTTCTCCAGAGATTTGTCCAAGAATCCGTACCGGACGCGAGTTGTCGATGTAGGAGGATACGAGTTGTAGCACATGTCCTCCCTGCTCGGAGGGTCTACTACGCGCGCTGGCATCAATAAACCTAATCTCGCCGATACGTCCTTCTGCGACGTCTTTTTTTAACTCCAGATTTTTCGGATGAAAGTCGAGTTGTGTATTGACGACAAATTTCGTTTTCGTCTCTTCTGCTAACCCCGCAATCTGTTTCCAATCTTTACCTTCAACAGCAACCGGTTTCTCAACAATTGCCGCTGGCACACCGTGGTCGGAGGCCTGTTTCATCAACGGATACCGGATGTGTTCATTGCTACTCGGAATTACGGGGGTTGTGACAATGTGAAGAAGATCGGGGCTCTCTTTTTCAAGCATCTCATCCAAGTCGGTGTAACGCGAAGAGATACCGAACTCGTCTCCGAAGTTGTTGAGACGTTCTGCGTCCATATCGCAGATTGCGGCGAGTTTCCCGCGTTTGATGAAACGATAGGCAGCTGCGTGCTCACGGGCACGACCCCCGCAGCCTAACATCGCTGTTTTATACATCGGAAATGTCTCCTAAGTGTCCATGATGTGTAAGGTCAAAGCCGTAGGCTACAGAAAAATGATAACAGATTGTATCAGATTAACAATAGAGACAGTTTTTGTCAAACGTTATTTCAGAGGGTGCTACTCCGAGGCGATGTAAACTTTTTCACCGCTTTTCGCACTGTCGTAAAACGCATCCAAGATTTGCATAAAGGTATACGCATCCGGGGCAGAGACATCCGGAGCGACCTCACCTGCGATTGCCATGGCGAAGTGGTTGAGTTCGTAGTAGAAGACGTGGACCTCTTCAGGGAGTTCACCGTGATCGATGTCGAGGAGTTCATCAACGGTTTCTCGGACGAATTCGCCATCTTTAAATCGCGCGATGCCACCGTTCGTGATTGCGCCGGTGGTGCCGTAGAGTTCAACGACGCTGGCGGAGTCGGAGTGGCTCATCCGAGAACAATCGATCTGGATGGTTTTTCCGCCTTCACATCCGAGGATACCGGTGAAATAGTCCTCTGCCGGTCCCTCCGGCCCATCATATTGCGGATACAGCACGTGCTTGGCAGCAAACGCCCATTCCGGTTTCGGGCATCCCATCCACCACCACGTGAGGTTGAGTTCGTGCGAATAGTGTTGCCCTAACGAACCGCCTTTCTGTCCGTAGACGTGTAACCAGCGACTGTTGGCATCAAGGTCAGGGATAAAGTTGTATTTCCCGAAGACGCGAGCGTGATACAGGTCTCCAATCGCACCGTTCAGCACAGCGCGCCGAATCTTTCGGTTGTTCGGGAAGTGGCGCATAAAGTAGCAGAATTGGAGTGTTTTCCCTGCGCGTTGTGCGGCTGTCTCCATCTCCAAGATTTCGGGGGCACGAATTGCGTGCGGTTTTTGCACTAAGACATGCTTACCTGCACTGAGCGTATCAAGCACTTGCTGCAGCCTGCCATCGGGAGAAGTCGCGAGATAGACGGCTTCAACGTCGGGGTTATCAAGGAGTTCGCGATAGTCGGCATAGCGGTGTGGCACGGCATTGTCATCGCCTGCTTGTTCGCGACGGATCGGGTCGCGTTCTGCGATTGCGATAACGTTAAGCCGAGAGGTCGCATTGGCGGCTTCGATGGCTCGGCAGCCTGCCCACCCACACCCAACGAGTCCCATTTGAATAAATTGGTTTGTCATAGGTAGTGTTGCCTCCGGTGCTTCTTATATCAACTGCTAAAATAGACGCGTTAACTCTGAGATACTCTCAAGCACCCATGTCGGTTTCGCGACAGGATTTTCCAAATGATCCGGTTTAAACTTCCCAGTCTTCACAAGGACACTCCGCATCTTCATTCTTTCCGCCCCGACGATGTCGGTGGTAATATCATCGCCTACCACGACTACATCCTTTTAAAAATCTCATCTTCATAGATGTCGAACCCCAAATCTCGCATCTGCGCGTGGAGCATCTTTGGCGTTTTGGCAGTCGTGTTCGTCAGAAATCGGAGTTGATACTTCTCTTGACGTAAGTCGTTAACGGCTTCAATTGCGCCGGGGCAAGGTTCGTCCTTAAAATAGAGCGTCCCGTCCAAGTCAATCAAAAAAGCCTTCGGAGGCGTTGGGTTTATTTTCATAACGTGGTATTTCGCGTTTTAGCAAAAACGCTTGAAAAATATTTGGATTTATGGTAATCTCTTACCCAGCAAAACAATAACAGGCACTACCGATTTTGTCAAGTTTAAAAGCATACGGAGACATATCTATTTAGGAATTGGCAGTCAGTAGTCGGTTTTCGGTGACAATGAGTTTTCGGTGAAAGGGTGTTCGTTATACCTAAACGCGTAGCCCGTAAGCGTAGCGGAGGGGTTTTTGCTTGGGCATTTCCCCTAGGTATACGGAGAGACACTTTATCTATCAAACCCACCTGACCGAACCGCAAGGAAAATTAAAAATATGGAACTCGGTTTTTTCACAATGCCTTTGCATCCACCCGGTAGCGACACCACCAAAACGCTCGATCATGATATTGAGCAAATGGTAATACTGGACGAGTTGGGGTATAAAGAAGCTTATGTTGGTGAGCATTTTACGTTTACATGGGAGAATATTCCCTCCCCCGACCTCTTCATTGCAAAAGCGGCTGCGATGACAGAAAACATCGTCTTTGGCACCGGGATTACCTGTATGCCGATACACAATCCTGCCGTTGTTGCACATCGCATCGCGCAACTTGACCATCAAACGCATGGACGCTTTCTTTGGGGTGTTGGGTCGAGTTCCACGCCAAGCGACGCGGAGATGTTCTTGGCGGACGGGGACAGACGACAGTCGACCCGCGAAGGGATTGAAGCCGTCCTCAAGATTTGGACAGACCCGGAACCCGGACATTACAAAAGCGATTTCTGGGAATTTAAAATTCCCCAAGACCGTCCGAATATCGTCAGTGTCCACATGAAGCCTTACCAGAAACCGCATCCTCCGATCGCAATGGCGGGATCGTCCGCGAAATCCGACACACTCGTGCTTGCGGGTGAACGCGGTTGGATCCCGATGAGTATTAATCTCGCACATGTGCCTATTATCAAGACCCATTGGGATGCGGTCGAAGAGGGTGCCGAAAAAGCTGGCTTGTCGCCGTCTCGTTCGACATGGCGTATCGCCCGCGAGGTCTACGTTGCGGATACTACCGAACAGGCGCGGAAAGAGGCACTTGAGGGCACACTTGGACGCGATTTTAGGGATTATTGGTTCAACTTATTTAGCCCGGGTAACTTCAAACCCGATCCGGATATGGACGATGCCGACATGACCCTCGAACATTTGTTAGATACTTTGTGGATTGTTGGGAGTCCTGATCACGTTGCAAACCGTTTACGTGAACTCTATGAGGAAGTCGGCGGTTTTGGCGTCTTACTCGCCATGGGACACGAGTGGGAGCCGAAAGAGCAGTGGTTGAACTCAATGACGCTCCTCAAGAATGAGGTGATGCCGCAACTGGCGGATCTGACATAGTAGCAGGCGCGCGCCGCGCGCCGTTGCCCTTTACGACGTGTCGCGGACGAAACCAGGAGATTTCTTATGACGACCCTTATGGCAGGGGCCGCAGAAACTGTCATTACCTCCATTAAGGACAGACCCGATGTTTATGCCGAGTTGTATGCGCGCGTTTTGGTGCTCGCCGATGGTGAGAAACAACTCGCTATCGTAACAGCCGACTACGGGCAGTTTTCACTGCAATACAACAAAGTGCTACTTGAAGCAATCCAGGATGCTACAGGCATACCGCCAGCGCATGTCGTCATTAACTGTAGCCATACGCATAACGCCCCGGGGGTTGACGGACGGGAAATGAGTGAAGCATCTGAGGCGTGGTTGGCGACCTGTTTGGCTGATTTGGTAAAAGATGCGGTGGGGAAGCTGGAACCGGCGACCTTACGCGTCGGACGTGCGCCCGTCCAAGTCGGGTACAACCGTCGCATCATGAACGACGAGGGCTATATTACCATGGCACCCAACCCAGAGGGTCCTGTTGTGCCATGGGTTGACGTGTTAGGGGCTTACGATGTAAATGGAGACATCATCGCAGTGCTGTTCTCTCATGCTGCACATCCGGTGATTGTCCACTGGTCGAGCGAGGAGATGGGAGCGGATTTCCCCGGCTATGCCGTTGAACATCTCCGTAATTTCTTGGAATTGAAGCCGAAAAGCATTTTACTCTTCGCACAAGGGTGCGCCGCGGACATCAACGGGTATCCGTTGCGAGGCGGGTTTGAGGCGTGCGATGTCGCCGGATTCACACTCGCGTTTGCGACGCACCAAGCCTTAAAGACTGCGAAAGATATCCCCCCAGCCCCTCTTAAAGCCTGTGCAAAGTTGGTCAGTTTACCCTTCCGAGATCCGCCATCGGTTGCGGAATGTGAGCAGTTAATCGAAGAATTTCCTGACGATGAACGTTATGTCGCCCTGTTAGAAGTCGCGAAAAGCGGTGAAAAGCGGACCCTGCCCTTCCCCATAAGCGCGTTTGCTGTCGGCGATGCGCTCTGTTTCCTATCTGTATCGCATGAACTCTTTTCGGAGTATCAACTCTTTGCCGACGAGACCTCACCGTTCTCACACACCTTCGTCTTTGGCTACACAAACGGCAGTGAGGTCTATATTGCGACCCGAGCGGCTTACGAGTTGGGGTTGAAGGCGGGGTATGAAGCGGGACCCCGGAACCATGCGCTCAGCGGTCCGTATCGGTTAGCACTGTTGTCGTCTGTCGAAGAACAGATTCGTGCGGAGATAACGAACCTATTGGGAAAATTAAAGGAATTGTAGGAATAGCAACTTACAAATCGAGCCCGAGTCATGACTCGCTCAAAATGCGCGTTTGCTCGGGCTCTTGGCGGAATTGTGAGGTATCCTTAGTTAAAAATAGCTTTCCAACTGTGCCCGCGCGTTTGCGACTCCCGCAATAATCGGTTGTGGCGTTTCCGCTGTCAACCCTAAATAGATAAGCATAATCTCATCAGTGTAGCCGACACGATCTATCTCTTGACAGATGGCAGGAAAATCCATCTCCGGTGCCCAGAACGGCTCGCTGCCTGTCCTTGAATCCACACCACAGTTGAAATAGACACTGAACAACCGCTCTGATAGAGTGCGTAAGGCGACAACGGGATCGTCTCCACCGCGATGAAAATGAAACGGACTGTAGTAAAAACCGAAGTTGTCAGAGGGGATCGCAGTGAGGATGTGTTGCGTGCGTTCCAGATTGTAAGCCATGCTCCCTTCGTGGGCGTAGAGCATAAGGGTTAGATTCCGAGCCTGTGCCTCTTCGGTGACCCTTTTGAGAAGATCAATGATCGTTTCAATCTCGCGGGCGGTGGCATCTTCCTTTCCACCACTCGCAATACTGACCATTGGAATGGAAAGCCGTTGGGCAGTGTCGAGAATTTCAATTAACGCCTCAAGTCCGTCTGGCGCGTCAACCGCCACAGTGCTCAACATAGATTTAAAACGGAGCCCGGTCTCTTCTCGAAGGGCATTGATAGTTTCAGGGTCCGCCTCCGAGAAATGGGATTGGGCGAGTTCAATAGCAGACACGCCATTTTGGGATAACCCACCTACAAATTCCGTCAACTGGAAAGCGGAAAATGGGAGAGTGCTTGCACAATAGGTTCTCATTTACCCATCCCCTTAAGTGCCTTCAGGCAGCGTTCGACAGCCTCAAGCGGTGGGAAGGCATCGCTTTCATACTCAACGATATACCATTTCGTGCCGCCGGTGGCTTCACAAACTCGGAAAATCTCATCCCACGGCACACTGTCCTCGCCTATGACGGGACGGAAACCCGCGTGTCTGTCTACTTCACCCAGTGATTCTGTATAAGGTTTGAGATGAACGGTGCCAGCGCGGCCTGGGTATCTCTCCAAAATGTCAACGAGATCCGCACCACCAGAGAGGGCATTGCCCATGTCCAGCTGCATCACAACGCCTTCGTTCGTGTTGCCGAAGAAGGTGTCCCACGGCAGTTCGCCATCCAGGGGCGTGAATTCAACGTGGTGGTTATGATAACCCGTCACCATACCGTGTGCGGCGAGCTTATCGGCGATGCCGTTGAAAATCCCCGCTAATTTCAACCAGTCCGCCCGCGATTGACGGAGTTCCCCCGGAATACCCGGAACAATGACATAGGGGTTTTCCAAGACCTTGTTGAATTCAATCGTTGCGTCGAGGGTATCCTCTTGGACGAGGTTAAAGGGGGTGTGCCAACCGCAGCAGATCAGACCGAACTCATCGAGCAAGCCTTTCAATTCTTCTGCGGAATGTCGCGGTGGACCCGCGAATTCGACACCTTCGTATCCCATCTCGGCAACCGCTTTTATCGTGCCGCGGACATCTTCTGCTAATTCGTTTCGGACGGAAAACAATTCTAAACCAATTGGTATTCTTGACATGATTTACCTTTCTTTTGTAATGGAATTTGTATACAGTAATGCAAACGGGCGATGAATCGCCCTACTACAAACGTGTTTATCAGTCTCTCTATCGTGCTGTGTAATTGGGCGCGAGTGGACAGGTCCGGGAAAGTGCCAACAGTGCGACGCGTGCCAAGCCGTGAATCAGATACGCAGCTCCCATCTGCGACTCATACCAGTCAATCCCGGATGCACCGAAGGGGAGTGTCTCTGGAAAATAGACCTCCAACACCGTTTCTGCCAATTCAATCCCGCCTTCCAACCACACCGATTCACCGGTGATGTCGTAGAGATCCGCAAACAACTTGAGTGTGAGACCAGCATCGGATGCCGGAATCTTAAACCCTTCCGTGTGAACGCGATCGACCGGAAATTTCTCGTCGAGATAGGTGTTGCCAACCACACGCGCCCATTCCATCAACTTCTCATTCTGCGTCAATCGCCATCCACCGAGACACAGCACTGCCGTGCTACACACGGTTCCGGCGCCGTAGACACTCCCCCACGCTAACATACGTTCAAAAATCCGATGCGTCTCGCACTCGCAGAGACTCACGAATTCGCGAGTTTCAAGGTTGTGCGGTGCGGCGAGAAATCCGTCAATATAGACCAAGCCGTAGTGCCGCATCTGGTCCGCCAATTCGGGTAGAAGCGATTCTAACAACGCTGCGGATTCCAGGAGGCTGACCCCTAACGAGAACGTTTGTGTGGGAGCGTTTTTCTCGAAAAACCGTTCAGCTTCCGTCGGTGAGCGACTCTCAATACGTAAAAGCCCACGCGTGTCCCGCTTTTCCCACCAATAATCGGTATAGTTCTGAATCTGTTGGAGGGTTTCAGGACGTTGGTCTTGCGTATATGCGAATACCAAATCGAAGATGTAGAAGCCTGAATGGCGTGGGAAATCGCATGCCCGGGCACCGCGAACGAGATGTGCTTTTGTATCGATGTTTGCATGCCGTATGTATTCAAGTCCATCACCCTCTGTCCAGTGATAATCCAACCCGTCGGCGAAGCTTTGGATACAGTCAGGATTGAATGTATTCAGTTTCTGCCAGAGCCAGAGCGGTGCTTGACGTAGATGGTCATGAATAGCACCACCACCCTCCGGATTACGCGAACACCCGACCCGTTCCTCAATGAGCTGCCAAAAGGCGTGTTCACCCCAAGGGAATAACCCTGTTGCCGCATGTGTGCAATTCTGGGCAAAATGCTTCAGGTATCGATCAACGGCTTCAGTGTATTCCGGTTTGGATTGACTTTCAGCGAGCGTGTTCATCGTGGCGAGCAACGGTTCATCGTGAATCAAATTGGAACCCAGATGTGCCCTGTCGCCGTCCCGTTGTCCCGGAATCTTAGGCGGTTTCTCCATAAGCATCTCGCCCGTCTGCGGGTGCAGAATTGAGGGAAACAGTCCCTTGTAGGGCTCACTACTTTCGATAAGCTGGTCAATAGCATGACATATTTTTGTTAGCAGAATCTTCGGTGTCAAACCCTCGTCCTTTAGGTCGGGGATGTAGACACCGCCTATGGTTATGTCAAGAAAATACTTGACAATTGCAGTAAAATTGTGGTATAATTAAAGTATCCGTTGGACCGGCATGATAAGCATTGCCCCTCGGCAATGTGTCGGTCCATCCCACTTATCAGGGGATAAAGACGGATAACGGATATACCATGAGAAAAGCCTTTGGTTTCAAACTTCAGCGTCAAAAGAACGTCATCAAACTTGGTAACATGATTGATGATATGTGGGGTGTCCATTTGCATATCATGCTGCTGGCACGCCGGTATCGTCGTATGTTTGGAAAAGATGTGTCTGCATACAAACTCAAAAGACATATCACGAAACTCAAAAAGCGGACGCAACCGCAGTGGGCAGATTTGCCGAGTC